>JBILLI010000107.1:0-14976 GCA_044376155.1 Polyangiales bacterium | reverse complement strand
ATCGAGTCGAGGCCCAGCCCCGCCCCGAACAGAGGGGCCTCGCTGTCGATGTCTTCGGCGCGCACGTGGTCGAGCAGGAGGGCGCTGACGATGAGGGACTTCAGTTCAGATTCGAGCGGTTGCATGACGTCTATGGGGCCTCGTGCGCGGCGGCGAGGCGCGAACGGTACAACTCCTCCAGCCTTCGTGCGAGCGCGCGGGGGTCGCCCTGCACCTCGGCGGGGTGCACCGTCGCGAGGCGCGTCACGGTGTAGCGCGCGACCTTGGGCGGGATGTCGTACCAGGCCACGCCCCGCTGCATGAGCGGCGGATCACACTGCAGCAGCAGCGCCACCACGGGCACCCCCGCGCGGCACGCGACCTCGAACGCGCCGCGTCGCATCCGCCGGAGCCCGCCCGGCGGCGAGCGCGTGCCCTCGGGGAAGATCAGCAGCGACGCGCCCTCGCGCAGCCGCGCCACGGCCTCGGACACCACCGCGTTGTCGACGAGCCCCGCGCCCTGTCCGGCGTCGATGTGGCCGCAGGCGCGCAGCAGGGGGCCGAACAAGGGCGAGGTGTAGACGTCGTGACGCACCACGAAGCAGACCTCGGGGAGCGCCGCGCCGAGGGCCGGCGTGTCGAGCAGCGTGGGGTGGTTCGCGACGATCACGCAGGGCGTGGGGAGGTCGCCGAGGTCCACCGCGGCGGGGTCATGGTCGAGCATGCGCAGCGCGCGCAGGTGCCCGTGAAACCGCCGAAAGCCTTGCGAGACAAGGGATCTCGCGCGTCGCCGGGCGTCGCTCGGGGCGAGGCCGCGCAGGGCCCGGGGGAGCGTCCACCACGACATCACGGCGCCGCCGACGCCGAAGTACGCGAACATCGCGCCCGCGGCGGCCCCCCGCGCGACGCGCCTCAGCACCCGCGCCTCCGGGTCGCGCGCAGCGTGCCGACGCGCCCGCTGGGGCAGCGCACCTCGGTGACGAAGTCGTCGCCGTCGGCGTCGAGCCACCGCGCGAGCGCCAGCAGCCCGCTCGCCCCGAGGGCGTCGAGGTCGTCGACCTCCCGCACGAACCCGCCCCCCCGCACGCTGGCTTCGAGCAGCCTCGGCGCAGTAGGAGGCGCGTCGTCGTCGCGCACGAGCCCGAGGGCGACGCAGCACGGGGCCGCGGGGCCCTCACCGCGCGCCGTGCGGAGCGCGAGGTCGTCGGGGCCGATGACGTCACCCGCGAGCACCAGCGCCGCGCGCAGCCGCCCGGACCGCAGCGCGCGCAGGGCCTCGGCGACGGCGGCGATGCCCGAGGCGCGCCCGGCCATGACCGTGGCGCTGTGCCCGCGCATCCCGAAGGTGATGGCGGCCTCCCCCGCGGGCGTGGAGGGCAGGGTCTGCGCGAAGAGCATGGGCGAGGCCGCGGCGGGGCCCTGCGTCACGATCCCGCGGTGGTAGCGGGCGTTCACGTCGGCGCACCCGAGCGCGGTGCCCACGATGACCCCCACGTCGTCGCCGCGACCGAGCGACGCGGCCACGGCGCGCGCGTTGACGAGGGCCCAGGCGGCGGGGCGGTCCATGCGCCCGAGGCGGTCGGGGCCGTCGGGCCACGCGGCGCGCGGCGTGGTCACACCGTCGTGCGCGAGCCCCCGCGCGGACCACGCGACGAGGGCCGCGCTCACGGGTCGACCTCGAGCACGAGCGCGGTGTTGTGCCCGCCCATGGCCGCGTTGAGCGAGAGGGCCACGCCGGGCCCCATGGGTCGCGCGGTGTCGTCGAGGGGCATCACGGGGTCGAGGGCGCGCGCGCGGGTGGGCGGCCGCACGCGGTGACGCAGCGCGAGCAGCGCGAGCACGGCCTCGATGACCCCGCACGCCCCGAGGGTGTGACCGAGCACGGGCTTGGCGCCGTGCACCGGGGGCACCGCGTCGCCGAAGACCGCGCGCAGGGCCTGGGCCTCCATCGCGTCGTTGTGTCGCGTGCAGGTCGCGTGGGCGCTCACCCAGGCGACCTCGCGGAGGTCACATTCGGCGTCGCGCAGGGCGGCGGTGATCGCGCGTCGCAGCCCGTCGCCCGCGCGGTCGGGGGCGGTCATGTGCACGCCGTCCGCGGCCGAGGCCCCGCCGCGCAGCACGCCGACGCCGGGCCCAGCCCCGAGGAGCATCGCGGCGCAGCCCTCGCCCAGCCAGAGCCCCGCGCGGTCGGCCGCGAAGGGGCACGGCGTGACGGTGTCGGGGGAGAGCGCGCCGAGGCGGTCGAAGCCCGCGTGCACGAAGGCGCCGAGGGTGTCGACACCGAGCACCAGGGCCGCGCGCACCTCGCCGCCGCGGATCATGTCCATTGCGGTGATCAGCGCCGCGGCGCTGCTGGTGCAGGCGGTGCTGACGGTGAGCGCGGGGCCGCGGATCCCGAGGGCGGCGGCCACCGCGGGCGCGACGTCGTCGTGCATCGCGACCGCCGGGGGCGCTTCGGGTGCGCCGAGGACCACGCCGCGGTGCCACGCCTCCCAGCGGGCCGCGCCGCCGAGGCTGGTGCCCACGAGCAGGGCCATGTCGGGGTCGATGTCGTTGTCTCCCAGCGCTTCTCGCGCGGCGGCGAGGCACATCGCGAGCGGGTCAAGGCCCCGCGGGTGCAGCGCCGCGACGCGGGTGCGGAGCCCGGCGGTGTCGTAGCGGGTGACCACGCGCGCGAGGGGCTCGGCGCGGAGCACCGCGTCCCAGAGGGCGGTCACGCCGTCACCCGCGGCGCTGACCGCGCCGACGCCGAGAACGCTCACGGGCTTCGAGGCGGCGCGGGCGGTGGGGGTCATGGCGTCGATCGGAGCGGCTATACGCGCGAGGTCTCGCGGCGGTCAACGGCGCGCCGCGCTCACGACCCGTTGCGCATCTGCGCGGGGGGGAGCACCAGGGCGTCGCAGGCGCGTCGGGCGGCGACGCCCTCCCCCGTGGTGAAGTTCCAATCCGCGGCGCGGGGCGCGGCGACGCCGCGGGTGATCTGGAGCACGGCGCGGGCGGCGTCGTGCGCGAGCAGGCCCATCTCCCCGGGCGCGTAGCCCGAGAGCATGCAGAACACGTGGTGAAAGCGCGAGAACGCCGTCTCGTCACCGACCCCGACGCCCACCCACACCCCGGGCATCTCGGACCACCCCAGTCGGGCGTCGACCACCCACCGCCCCGCGGCGCCGCGGGCGCGTCGCACCACCCGCTCGCGATTGCCCGCGAGGGTGCTGCCGCTGAGCACCCGCACGTCTGAGCCCGCCTCGGGCACCACGATGGCGCCGTGGGCGCCGAGCTCCACCCGGAGCCTGCCCGCGAAGGACTGCGCCGAGAGCTCTGGGGTCGCGGGGCCGTCTTCGTCGCCCACCGCGGGCGCCACCACCGCGACCCGTCGCCCGAGGCGCAGGGCGGCAGCGCGGGTGGCCCCGAGGCGGTCGCGGAGCCCCGGGGCGGCGAGGTGAATTGGCCCGAAGGTCACGGCGTCTTCCCACGGCGCGAGGAGAAAGAGCTCCACCCCCTGGGTCGACTGCTGCACCCATCCCGCGACGGCGCGGGCGAGCTCCTCGCGGGTGGGGCCGATGATCCACCGCGCGCCGCGGGCCACGAGGTTGTCGTAGGCCCGCCGGGTGGAGGTGAAATCCCGGCCCTCGTCCTCGACGAGGATCAGCACGTTCCGCTGTCGGTTGAGCGCGAGCTGCACCGACCGCACGATGTCGACCCCGAGCGCCGTGCGGGCGCCCGACACGGGCACGAGCAGCCCGACGGTCACCGGGTCTTCGACCGGGCCGACGGCGTTGGTGGTGAGGGTGGCCTCTTCATCACCGAGGTCGGCGAGCCAGCGGAGCCAGCGGTTGAGCTCACCCGCGGCCTGCGCGAGGGCGCGGAGGCGGCGCGCGATGGCGGCGCGGCCGGCGTAGCCCGCGGGCAGCAGGTCGAGGGTGTCGGCGAGCACCTGCGGGCGGTCCACGCGCGGGAGGGAGGCGTCGAGGGCCGCGCGGCGGGCGTCGGCGTCTTCGCACCCGAGGCCCGTGGGGGGCCACCGCACCGCGCGCTCCAGCGCGGCCTCGACGTGCGCGAGGGAGCGCAGCGCGCGCACGGGATCCCCCCTGTCGCCCGACTCCAGCGCGAGGAGCCCGCAGGCCACGGAGGCGTTCTCGCCCGCGTCGATCATGCGTCCGTCGAGGGGGCGCAGGCGTCGCAGCCCCTCGGCGCTCGCGCCCGCGCCCGCGCGGGCCGCGAGGAGCCCGAGCACGAGGTCGCGCTGCATGTCCAGCGCGGGGTCGACGCCCTCGGGCACGCCGCTCGCGAGGGCGGCGGCGCGGAGCAGCGCGGCGCGGGCGACGTCCCCATCGGCGCGCTGGGCGCGGGCGATCTCGACGCGGGCGAGGCGCAGCGCGGCGACGTGCGCGAGGGCCTCGCCGGGGTGCCGCGCGCGCAGGGTCTCGAGCAGCGTCGCGGCCTCGTCGTAGCGGGCGTCGGCGAGGGTGAGCTGCTGCGCGCGGGCGAGGCCCTGGTCGAGCTCCGCGGCGCGGCTCACGAGCCTCGCGTCGCGGCCCGGCGCGGGCGACGACGCGCACGCCGCGGCGGCGCAGGCGAGCGCGAGGGCAGTGGGGGCGCGCGGCGTGCTTGACCTCATCCGTGGCGACGCTCTAACAATCGCGGCCGCGAAGATCAAAGATCGCCGCCCCCGCGATGACAACCCACTACCTCTTGCGGCGGCTTCACTCCCTGTCGGGGATCGTCCCGGTCGGCGTGTTTCTCGTCGTGCACCTCTGGACCAACGCCGCGGCCGCGGGCGGACGGGCGTCGTTCGACCACGCCGTGGGGCAGATCCAGGCCATTCCCGGTCTGCCCCTGGTCGAGCTCTTCGGCATCGCGCTGCCGCTGGCGTTTCATGCGCTCTACGGGGTCTTTCTGGCCCTGCGGGCGAAGGGCAACGTGCGGCAGTACCCCTACCCCCGCAACTGGATGTTCACCCTCCAGCGGGTGACGGGCTTCGTGGCCTTCGCGTTCATCGCCTTGCACGTCGCGCAGCTCCGGGTGCCCAAGGCCTTCGGCGCGCTCCCGTGGACGAGCTTCTACGGCGCCCTGCAGACCATGCTCGGCGAGCCCGGAATGTTCGGCGTGTATCTCATCGGGGTGACCGCGTGCGTGGTGCATTTCGCCAACGGCCTCTGGGGCGCGTCGCAGACCTGGGGTCTCGCGAGCTCTGCCCGGGCGTCACGGCGCGCAGGCCGGGCGGCGCTGGCCCTGGGGGCGCTGCTGTGGCTCCTCGGGCTGCACACCCTGCTGCATTTCTTCTGGCGCTGCGGCGGGCTCCTGCCGTTGCCGGCGGCGCAGCGGGAGCGGGCGTGCCGCGACGGCGACCTCGTGCGTCGCGAGAATTCTCGCAGAGACGCCTTCACCCGCGCGGGTCACTTCCCCTATACGACTGAGCGCGCGCCGTCGACGACGACGCGCTGACCGCAACGAAGACAAGGAACCGTCATGGCAGCGAAGTCCTCGATCCTCACGAAGTCCGGCCAGGTGCGCCGCGCCATCGTCGTGGGCGGCGGCCTCGGCGGCTTGATGACCGTCATCAAGCTGTGCGAGGCCGGCATCCCGGTGGACCTGTTCTCCCTCGTGCCCGTCAAGCGCTCGCACTCGGCGTGCGCGCAGGGCGGGATCAACGCGTCGGTGAACATCAAGGGCGAGGGCGACTCGCCCTACGTGCACTTCTACGAGACGGTGAAGGGCGGGGACTTTCTCGCCAACCAGCCGCCCGTGAAGGGCATGGCCGACGCGGCGCCGGGCATCGTGTTCATGCTCGACCGCATGGGCGTGCCCTTCAACCGCACGCCCGAGGGCAACCTCGACTTCCGCCGCTTCGGCGGCACGCTCTTTCACCGCACGGCGTTCAGCGGCGCGACCACGGGGCAGCAGCTGCTGTACGCCCTCGACGAGCAGGTGCGGCGCTACGAGACCATGAGCGTCGAGGACGAGAAGGGGGTCACGGTCCCCAACGAGCTCATGGTGCGCAAGTTCGAGTACTGGGACCTCTGCGGCCTCGTGCTCGACGACGCGGGCGTCTGCCGCGGCATCGTCGCGCAGGACCTCAAGAACGGCGAGATCAAGTCGTTCCGCGGCGACGCCGTGTGCCTCGCCACGGGCGGGCCGGGCATGGTCTTCGGCCGCAGCACGAACTCGGTGATCAACACCGGCATCGCCGCGGCCATCGCGTACCAGCAGGGCGCGAAGTACGGCAACGGCGAGTTCATCCAGGTGCACCCCACGGCGATCCCGGGCACCGACAAGCTGCGGCTGATCTCCGAGAGCGTGCGCGGCGAGGGCGGCCGCATCTGGGTGCCCAAGGACCGCAAGGACAAGCGCCGCGGCAAGGACATCCCCGAGGGCGAGCGCTACTACTTCCTCGAGGAGCGCTACCCCAAGTACCGCAACCTCGTGCCCCGCGACATCGCGTCGCGCGAGATCTTTCGCACGGTGCGCCACGAGGGCTTCAGCGCCGAGGGGCAAGAGGCCGCCTACCTCGACGTCACGCACCTCACGCGCACGCCCACGGGCAAGGCCGCGGTGCGCAAGAAGCTCGACGGCGTGCTGGAGATCTACGAGAAGTTCGCGGGGGAGGACCCCTACGAGAACCCGATGAAGATCTTCCCCGCCGTGCACTACTCCATGGGCGGGCTGTGGGTGGACTTCGAGAAGGGCAGCGACGGCTCCCTCAAGCCCGGCGCGTCGCGCAACCAGCTCACGTCGATCCCGGGTCTGTTCTCAACGGGCGAGTCGGACTACCAGTACCACGGCGCCAACCGCCTCGGCGCGAACTCCCTGCTGTCGTGCATCTACGGCGGCCTGGTGACGGGCCCCGCGATGGCGACGTGGCGCGACGAAGACGGCAAGACCGCGTTCGATCTCTCGTCGAGCCTCTTTGACTCCGAGCAGAAGCGCCGCGCCGACGAGTTCACCGCCCTCGGCGCGCGCACGGGCGCCGAGTTCGACGTGAACCCCTACCAGCTCCACGAGAAGCTCGGGAACATGATGCTCACCGACGTCACGGTGGAGCGCCACAACGGCAGGCTCGACGAGGTGCTCGCCACCCTGTCGGACATGCAGTCCCAGTGGAAGCGCTGCAAGGCGCTCGACGGGCAGCGCGGGAGCATGAACCAGCCGGTGGTGTTCCTGCGCCACCTCAAGGGCATGCTCGACCTCGCGCAGGTGATCGCCCAGGGCGCGCGCGTGCGCGAGGAGTGCCGCGGCGCTCACTACAAGCCCGCGCTCGACCCCGAGCTGCACCCCGATGACCCCAAGGCCGTGGGCCGCGACGACGCGCACTGGCTCAAGTCCACCCTCGCGTCGTACACGCCCGACGGGCCGAAGCTCTCGTTCGAAGAGGTCGACGTCTCGCTGGAGAAGCTGGCGAAGCGCGACTACGGCAAGGTGCCCACGACCGCGGCGGCGACGACCGCGGCGGAGGTGAAGTGATCATGGCCACAGAGACGGTCTCGCTGAAGATCAAGCGCGGCGTCGGCGCGGAGGCGTCGCGGTGGGAGGAGTTCAAGGTCCCCCGCAAGCCCATGATGAACGTGATCTCCTGCCTGATGGAGATCCAGAAGCACCCGGTGACCACCGACGGCACGACCACCTCCCCGGTGAACTGGGACGCGGCCTGCCTCGAAGAGGTCTGCGGCTCCTGCACCGTGGTGATCAACGGACGCGCGCGGCAGGCCTGCTCGGCGCTGGTGCACGAGCTCTCGCCCAACGGCGAACCCATCGTGATCGAGCCCATGACCAAGTTCCCCCGGGTGCGCGACCTCGTGGTGGACCGTCAGCCGATGTTCGACGCCCTCAAGAAGGTGAAGGCGTGGATCCACATCGACGGCTCGCACCAGCTCGGCCCGGGTCCCAGGGTCGCCCAGGCGGATCAAGAGGTGATGTACCCCCTCTCCCGCTGCATGACCTGCGGCTGCTGCGTCGAGGCGTGCCCGAACTACAACGACCGCTCGCCCTTCATGGGCCCGCAGGTGATCTCCCTCACCCGGCTCTACAACATGCACCCCTCGGGCAAGATGCAGGCAGGCGCGCGCCTCGACGCCATCATGGGCGAGGGCGGCATTTCTGACTGCGGCAAGGCGCAGAATTGCGTCGAGGTGTGCCCGAAGCAGATCCCCCTCACCGAGTCGATCTCGGTCATGGGCCGCGAGACCTTCAAGCGCGCCCTCTTCGGCTGGCTCCTCAAGGGCTGAGCCTCCCCCCGCCGCGGCCCGCGGCGGATACACTCCCGCGCATGGACCTCACCTTTCGCTGCCGCTGCGGCGCGCTGCAAGGCGTCGTGCGCGACGCCTCCCCCGCGGGCGGCCACCGCGCGATCTGTTACTGCGACGACTGCCAGACCGCGGCCCACGCCCTCGGCGCGGGCGCCAGCCTCGACCCGCACGGCGGCTCCGACATCTTTCAGGTGCCGCCGCGCAACGTGTCGCTCACGCAGGGCGCCGAGCACCTGCGCTGCCTGCGGTTGAGCCCCAAGGGGCTGCTGCGGTGGTACGCGGGCTGCTGCGACACGCCCCTCGCGAACTGCCTGGACACCCCGCGCTCTCCCTTCGTCGGTGTGCAGGCCGGCGCCTTCGTGCTGCCCGCGGGCGCGACCCGCGACGACGCGCTCGGCCCGGTGCGCATGCGGGTCATGGGCGCCTTCGCCGTGGGGGGATGCCCGCCGGGCGCGGCCCCGAAGTTCCGCCTCGCCGAGGCCGGGCCCGTGGCGCGACTGCTCCTGGGCTCGGTGCTGCGCGGGATGCACCGCCCGTCTCCCTTCTTCGAGCCCGCCTCGGGCGCGTTGCGCGCGACCCCACGGGTGCTCACCCGCGACGCGCGCAACGACGCGCGCGCGAAGGCCGGGCAGCCGCCGCTGGGCGCCGCCGCGCGCTGAGCACGTCGCGCGCTCGGTCACGAGCCGTGGCGCCCCTCCGCGGGGTGATGCATCACCGACGAGATCGCGCCCGCCTGGGCCGTTCGTGTCACCATGCCGCCGGGCTCTTGGATTTACGGGCGCCGCGGCGCCTCTCCCTGGCGGTGTGCAATGCGCAGTCTCTCCCTCGTCGCTCTCCTCGGCGCCTCGGCGCTTCTGGTCTCGTCGGCCCGCGCGCAGACGCCCCCGGCGGCGGACATGATCCCGCCCGAGCAGGGGGAGCCCGGACTCCGCGTCGCGCCGCCGCAGACGGGCCCCGTGGGAGCCTCCCCGACGCCCAATGCCCTTGCGCCGCAGCAGCTCCCGCCCCCTCCCCCGCAGGGCGCCGCCCCCTGGAGCCCCCCGCTGCAGGACGTGGCCCCCATGGTCGTGCAGACCGTGCCCTACGGCTACGGCTACGGCTACGGGCAGCCCATGGTCTACGGCGCGCCCATGATGATGCAGGCGCCGATGATCCCCTACGACGGGGGTGCCGTACCGCCGGGCGCGCGGGTGGTGACGCGGGCGCGCACCGGGCTGATCTCGGGCGGCGCGGCGATGTTCGGGAGCGCCTGGCTCACGTCGCTCATCGTGGGCACCACGGGCAACTCCGCGCGCGGAGAGGACGGCTGGGGCTGGCTGGCGGTGCCGGTGATCGGTCCGCTCATCGCGGGCGGCACGATTCGCGGCGTGAGCAGCTCGGGGTGGACCGTGCTCATCGTCGACACCCTGCTGCAGGCTGGCGGCCTCGCGATGTTCATCCACGGGATCACCCACCCCGCGCAGTTCCTGAGCTACGACGCCCCGCGCCCCACCGCCGCGCGCGCGGGCGTGCGCTGGACCTTCGCGCCCGGCCACAGCGCGGGCCCCGGCGCGACCTTCGCGCTGCGGTTCTGACCGACGCGCGGGCTCAGCTCCCTTCGCGGGCGGCGTCTTCGACCTGCATCGACGGCGCGGCCTTCGCGCGCGGGCGCGGCGGCGCGCGCATCATGGTGTCTTCACCCGTGAAGATCCGCGCCATCTTGCGCACGCGGGCGAAGACCGACTGCTGCACGTAGGGGATGCCGTGCTTCTCGCAGAGCGCCTTCACCTTCGGCTGAATGCGCTGCAGCGCCGACGCGGGCGCGTCGGGGAAGAGGTGGTGCTCGATCTGGTAGTTGAGCCACATGTGCAGCCAGTCGTTGAGGTCACCGCCCGTGCGGTAGTTCACCGACCCCACGATCTGCCGCCAGTAGAGCTCGGCCTTGGAGCCTGGCCGGTCGGAGAAGCGGTAGAGGTCATCACCCGCGTGGTTGGGGCCCACGACGATGAAGGTGTGCAGGTTCGTCAGCGCCTCGGCGAGGAGGGAGTTGCCCAGCGCGCTGGCCACGGCGAGGGGGCCGAGGGGGGTGTAGAGCAGCGGGAGCCCGACGAACTGCACGGCGACGTAGGGGCCCACGCAGCGCGTGAGAAAGGTGCTCCACGGGGCGTCGGGCTCGGCGCCGTCCTTCGGGTCGTGGCGGCCGAGCCACACGCGCAGGGTGTTGGGCGCGTAGTACACGGGCTTCCACGACACCGAGAGCCCCGCCACGGCGAGGCGACGGAGCCACATGGGCATCTTCGAGTCGCGGATGTAGTCCGCGTTGCGCTCGATGAGGTCGGGGTCGCGGTTCTCGCCCGTGTGCTGGTGGTGCAGCACGTTGTGCTCGTAGATCCACGCCGCGGGGATCATCCAGTCGGGCCAGTCGACCAGCCGCCGCCAACCTCGCGCGAACACCTTGCTGTGGTAGCGCTTCGGCGCGTTCGGGACCTTGTCGTACCCGCGGTGCCCGCAGTGGTGCATCAGCGCCCAGCGGGTGGACCGTCCCAGCGCGAGGCCCACGGCGCTCACGGGGTTGGGTCCCATCCACGCCGTCGCGAGGCCGACGGCGGTGCAGGCCCGGCCCCAGCGCTCGATCTTGCGCAGGTGGTCGGCGTCGGCCTCGGTGAGCGAGGCGTCAATCTCGGTTCGCAGTGCGCGCAGGTCACGGAGGAACGCGTCGGCGTCCAGTCCGTCCATGGGGTGGGCGTCGGTCATGGCGCCGCGACCCTAGGACATCGCGACGGAGGTTCAAGCGCATTGTTCGCGCGCCGGTCACTCGCGTGGATGCCGTCGATCCGCCCGAGGTTCACGCCTGCGAGCCGAAGACCCCAATGGGGGTCAGTGACGTCGGCGGTGTCGCGAATGCGAGCGCGAGCGCGAGGGCGCCTCGGGCTCCGGGCTCGCGGGCGCCGCGTCGGGGCCGCCCGTGATGATGAAGTCCACGCGGCGGTTGCGCGCGCGCGCCTCTTCGCTGCGCCCGGGCACCGCGGGGCGGGTGGCGCCGAAGCCCGCGGAGCTGAGCCGCGAGCCCGCCACGCCATGCGACACGAGGTAGGTCACCACTGCCGCGGCGCGGTCTTGCGACAGGGTGAGGTTGCGGCGCGCGCGGCCCTGGTCGTCGGTGTGCCCCTCGACCCGCAGCCCCGACACCTCGGGGTGATCGCGCAGCACCTGCACCACCGCGTCGAGGATGGGGTACGACCGCGATTGAATGGTCGCGCGGCTGGTGTCGAAATAGATCGAGTCAGAGATCACGATGCGGCCACGAACGATCGTCGCCGCGGGGGTGGGCGGGGGTGCGGGCGCGGCGGTGGGCGCGGGAGTGGGCGCCGGCGCAGGCGCTGCGGGGGCAGGGCACGCCTCGCATGCGGGACACGCTGGGCACGCGGGCGGAGGAGACGGCGGTGGCGGGACGGGGCACCCGGGGCGCGCGGCGTCGGGCTGCGGGCCGGCGGGCACATCACCACAGAGGTCCGTGGCGTCGGGCACATCGTCGCCGTCGCGGTCGTTCTCGGGGCACCCGCGGCGCACCCGGTCGGGGTGGCGGCCTGCGGGCACGGCGGGGCAGCGGTCATCGGGGTCCATCACGCCGTCGCGGTCGGTGTCGACCGGCGGGGGAGGCGGGGGCGGAGGAGGCGGAGGGTCTTCGGGGCGGCCCGGGAACTCGATGTTGATCCCCGCGGTGAGAAAGCGCGCGTCGGCGATCTCATTCTCCACCGCGATCATCTGCTGGTAACGGACCACCGGGCCCATGGCGAGCGCGCGCCCGAGCGGGATGTTCCACCCGACACCCGCGCCGATGACGAGGCGATGGATCCGCTCGCTGCCGGTGGTGCCGACCCCGGCGTCGAAGTCGAGATAGATCCGCCCGAGGCCCGGCGAGAACTGCGGGCCCAGCCGCAGGCCCGCGCCGAACACGCTGAGCCCCGCGCCCTGGGTCTGCACCCCGGTGTTCGGGTCGATCACCCCGCTGCGCGCCCCCCAGTTCCAATACCCCGCGACGAGGTGCAGGCTCATGGGGTCGGCGACGCGCAGGCCGAGTCGCGCGCTGCCCGCGAAGCCCATGCTGAACTGGTCGCTCTGCGGCGCGGTGAGCATGGTGTTGAGCCCGCCCTCGACGCTGACGTACCAGCCGTCGGCGCGCGCCGCGGTCGGTGCACCCAGCACGCCGAGGAACGCGGCGACGAGCAGGCAGCGGGAACGGTCCGTGCGGCGCGTCTTCATCGTGGAATCCCTTCTGGAAGTCCTCCCGTGCCGGGACGTCGGCCCAAGCGTCCCAGGCTCTGACATCCTGACAGGCAGGGGGTGAGTCGGTACGCCACGTGGAATTCACACCTCGCGGGTAGGGCGCGGTGCGAGTCGGAATCTCACGGCCCGACCGTCGCTCGCCGTCAACCCAAGCTCGTCGAGGCCAACGAGCCCGCGACCGAGCCGGAGGTGCGCGGTGGGGGCGAGGGCGAAGTCCAACTCCACGTCGATACGGTCCTCGTGGAAGCGCATCGTTCCAGGCGATCGAAGCAGGGCGGTGAGGGTGCGCATGCGGGCGTCTTGATCCCACGCGTGCGAGCTCGGCGAGAGCGAGGCCCCCAGCGCAGCCACCAGCCAGCGACGAGCGTTCTCGAGGTAATTCTTCAACGGCAGGACCAGCTGACGGTGGCGCACCTTCAACGTCGCCCGCTTCGCCTCGGGGTCCACCGCGTGGCGTGGCACCTCCCGCGGCGTCTCGGCGAGCTGCTCGCCCACGACCGTCAGGTGCAGCCCGATCACCATCTCGTCCAGCGTGATCTCTCGCAGGGAACGACGCTCCCGCCGACCTCGCTCCTCGATGAGCTCGTAGCCCCGCTCGAAGAGTTCCTTACGGAGCTTCAGCAGACGCGTCCGCTCGGGGTTCTCGACCAGGCGCGCGTCGGGACCCATTGACGCCACGCCGCGGTCGCTCAGCCGATCGATGTGCGCGAACGCACGCGCCGACTTGATCGCGTTCTCCTGCATGCCGCGCGCGCCGCGCAGAAGCTCCATGGCGGCGGTGGCGTCGATCCACGGCGGCAGGTTGCTCGTCGCGGGCACCAGCGCATCACCGTCACGCGTCGCCAGCAGACGGCTGCTGTGGGTCAGCGATGGATGCTCCCACACGCGCTCGCCGATGCCGTCCTCGCGCGGCGCGACCTCGTCGAGGGCGGGCAGCCTCACGGTCGAAGGGATCCAGGCGAGGTACCAGAAGCCTTCTGCCGCAAGCGAATTGAGCACATCGAAGGAGAAGCCCCCGCGGTCGAAGGCCAGCACCGTCGGGCGATCTGACGTGCCGGTCGTCTGCGCCTGCGCCTCGCGCAGCGCGCGCGCCATGAGCAGCACGCTGCCGTGCAGCGAGTCGCCCGCGGGGACCATCACCTCGCTGAAGGTGTGCCCGTAGAGGTCATTCACGCGCACCGTCGCGAGGCCTCTCTCTGCGAGCCGGTGCTTGCTGTTCCAGCCCTTGTCGATGGGCGCGTCACCCGAGTAGGCCTTGAAGTGGCCGTCGATGCCGAAGACGGGGACGGGCGGTGGGCGCACCCGCATCAACGCCACCATCGCGCCGGCCCAGAGTTGAACGGGGTCCAACGCGGCCGTCATCTGCCCGAGCGCGCGATGCAGCGTGCGCACGCTGGGTGCACGCGCGAGCCCCAGGATCAGCCCGAGGGAAAAGGGGTCTTGCTCGTGCATCGACTCCAGCGACGGATGCCCCGAGGCCCACGCCCCGCACAGCGCGTGGACCACGGTCGGCGCCGCGTAGATGGCCTTCTCCGAGCGCACCGCCGACGCACGCGCGAGCACCTCGGGGAGATCCAGAACCGAGAGTGCGGCGCTGATCAACACGGTCCCGGCGTAGCGACAGCGCCGCAGGGCACCGTCACTCGGGATGACATCGCCCCCGCGGGGGGCGTCGTCGCCATCGCGCGGCACATCGGTCGGAGTGCTCTCGGTCGAAGTGATCGAGGTGTCGTCGTCGCGGGCGTCGGCGTCGTCGTCGTCGCGAGCGTCGTCGTCGTCGCGAGCGTCGTCGTCGTCGCGAGCGTCGTCGTCGTCGCGAGCGTCGTCGCGAGCGTCGTCGTCGTCGTTGTGCGTTCGTGCGCGTTCGTCGATCGTGACCGGCATCGAGATCTGCACCGGCACCTTGGAAGGTCCCGCGGGCACGCCACGCAGTCGACGTACGATGCTGGTCTTGGTGACCCCGAACACCTCCGCGATCTCCGAGAAGGACTTCCCTTCTGCCCGCAGGTCCATCGCGTGCTTGAGCTGCTTCGCGGAGAGCGCGGGCGGCCGCCCGGATCGAGCAGGCTGCGCGAGCCCTGCAAAGCCCGTCGCTGACACGCGCGTTCGCACGCGAGAGACAGCGGCCTGGCTGCAGAAAGCAAGGGCCGCAACGGTCTTGCCACGCCAACCCGCGAGCAGCGCGGCGGCAATGAAGGTGTCTGCGGCGATCGGATCCGACTCAGGCCAGCGGGCGATCACGGCGCCGAACGCGACCACCACCACCCAGCCGTCGGCGCGGTGAGAGGTGACCCGTGCATCGAATCCGGCTCCTTCGAGTGTCTGTTCCACGATCTGCATCGTGACTTCAACGCACGACATCTTCGGGAAATTCCCCGAATTCGTACCGAGGTGAGCGGGCGGTGCAACCGCATTTCTCGGGCGATCACCCAGGGCGTGTCAGGACGTCAGAGGTTCAGTACGATCTCGCTTTCTGACATCGAACGCT
>JBILLI010000106.1:0-14993 GCA_044376155.1 Polyangiales bacterium | reverse complement strand
GCCAGAATTGCGGCCCCTGAAATCACAGGGGATTTGTGCCGCAGGGTGGCGAAAACGGGGTGGCGAGGGGTGGCGAAGGGGTGGCGACGTCGCCACCCCCATGCGCGGGAGAAGAACGCGAGGGTTGCGGCCACGAGGCGCGCGTTGGCGCACAGGCCGAAGCCAACTACGTTCCAGCGCGGAGGGAACGCGTTCATGACACACCCATTCGTCCTTCGCCTCACCCTGTGGGTCCTGGCGTGCCTCGCGGCTTGCTCGTCTCAGCCTGCGCCCGCCGACGCCGGACCTCCCCCTCCTCCTCCGTGCGCCGTCGGTCCCGCCGCGCGCGATGCGGCCGCGCCCTCCGACGCGAGCGTCGCGTGCGCGCCCAACGCGACGGAGCCCGCGCGCAGCTACGACTTCGCCGTCACGGCCTTCGCCATCGACCCCAACCAGAGGCCCTCCGCCGTTGCGCGGCCGGTCTTCGGATTCAACTTCGACAACACCCGCTCGCCGACAACCCGCCCCGCCGAGGGCGCGCCCCACTGCGCGTACGGCGACTTCACCTCGTCGCTCGACCTCGACCAGAACGGCGACACCAACGGCCGCCCCTGCACCGCGGGCTCGGCGGGCTGCACCGGCGGCGTCGACAACCAGCTCCCCGCCGTGGTCGAGGCGCTCGGTCAGTTCCTCGCGCCAGGGGACCCGGCCCGCGAGCTCAACGCGCGCATCGCGCGCGGCGGCTACGCGATGCTCATTCGCGTGAGCGACGTGAACGGTCCGCTCGGCCCGACGCTCTGCGACCCTGAGGTCACCGTGCGCGTCTATCGCGGCGTCCCGCTCGCGCAGCGCTGCGCGTCGCTGCGCGAGCCCGGGCAGCCCTACGCCATCGCCGCGACGGCGCTCTGCGCGGCAGGTGACCCGACCTCGGTGCGCTTCGCCTTCCCCGGCGCCATCGTGGGCGGGCGCCTGCGCGTGTTCCCGCGCCCGATGCAAGACCCCGCGCCCTCGCTGGAGATCCCGCTGCCCCGCCTCAACCTCGACTTCGACCTCGACCTCGAGCTCCACAACCCCGTGCTCCGCGCGAACCTCGGCGCAGACGGGACCCTCTCCGGCGGGAACCTCGGCGGCATCCTCCTCAAGCGAGACCTGCTCACGGCGCTGGAGCGCATCCCAGCGCTCAGGCTCTTCCTCGCCGCGGCGGCGCCGCTCATCGACGGCTTCGTCGACATTGCCACACCGTTGGGGAGTCCCGACGCGATCTGCACGGGCATCGGCAGCGACCGTCGTGAGCAGGGCGGCATCGGCATCGGCCTGGGTTTCACCGCGATCCCCGCGGTGATCACCGAGACCGTCGTCGCCATGCCACCTGACGCGTCCTGCGCGCCGTGACGCGTCGCTCCGTGATCGGCGTGGACGTCGTCGACACGCGCGCATCGTGCCTGCCGCCCCCGGCGCCGAGATTCCCTCCAAGGAAGCCGTCTCCTCGCGTATTCTCTGTGCGTCCTCACTCGGGAGTCAACGCGCATGAGCTCACCCCGCCCCACCGCCCTCCTCGTGATCCTGTCGGCCTGCGTGAGCGTCGCCGAGGCCCAGCCCCGGACGACCGACGCGGGCGGCCCTCGCGATCGCCGCCACGTCGTCGACGCCCGCCCTGGGAGCTGGCAGCCGCGCTGCGTCGCGAGCGCGGGCTGCGAAGCGCCGCGCGCGATCCCGCGCTGCTCGACGGTCGCCGTCGCCACCGGAGAGCGACCGCCGGTCACCGTGGCCGCGGCGTGGAGCCAGCGCTTCGACCTGAACGGTCAGCGCGTCGCGATCCGGGGCACCCTCCGCGCGGGCAGCGGGTGCACGGAGATGGCCTGCCCAGAGAACGTGTGCTGCAACCAATGCCGGGGGCGCGTCGACCTCGTCGAGGGGCGCAGCGCCTTCAGCCTCGACGCCGACGACGCGCCGGCCTTCGCCTGCCGCGGCGATGATTCCGGCCTCTGCTGCGGCACGGCGGTGCCGGGTGGGACCGTCGTCGCGCGAGGCACCGTCCGCCCCATCGCGAACTCGGGCGGACGCTATCGCATCGAGTCGCCCACCCTCTGCGTCGAGTGACGCTCGATCGCGCGACCGAGCGCTGTTCGGGCACCATCGCCGCGTCGCAACAATTCTCGCGCGGCCGCGAGGGCGGCGAACGAGCGGGCTGGCGAGTCGGCGATTCATCCGTGCGCACGAGCGAGCGACGAGGGTGGAGCGCCACGCGAGCGGAGATCCCTCGCCGCGAAAGGTGGTCATCGCGGTGCTCGCCGTGAGGAGCGCTTGCGGAACCGCGTCCTCGGCGTCGCCCTCGAGGTGACACCGCCGCCGCGCCACCGAGAGGAGCCGCCGCCCGTACGCCCGCGCGAGGTGATCGAGGGCGTGGAGATCACCCGCCTGCATCCGCGCGCGCAGCGCCTCGGCCGGAGGATCCGTGCGCGGGAGAGTCATCCTCCCAGCGTGTCCGGCAGACGGTCGGGTGTGTCACGAAATCACCCGCCGAGCGCGCCTCTTCGCGTCCATGCACGCCGCGAGCACCTCGTCGGTCCGCGCGGGGATCACCGCGCGGACCTCGTTGCTCACGGCGCGGCGACGAGGGGCGCGCCGTCGGGCGCGAACGTGCCCGACAGGATCACCCCGGCCCCGACGGACTCGTACCGCCCCTCACGCAGCACCTGGCGCCCCTCGGAGCGCAGCGAGAACGTGCCCGCCCACCCCTGCGCGTGGAGGTTCTGGGCGCTGACGTCGAGCCACGCCTCTCCGGTCGCCCCGCGCGCCTTCGTGAGCAGCACGACCTGATCGCGCCCCCGGATCTTCGCGTCGAGGAAATCACGTCGAAAGGTCCGCGCGACCACGAGGGAGACCGAGACGCCCGCCCCGAGCGCCGCCGCGACGCGCGGGTCAGACTCGACCAGCGCGACCGTGCGCACGACCGGCGGCGCGCTGCTCGCGTATTCGTGCTGCAAGGGACACCCCGTCACGCTGCCGAGCATCATCAACGCGACAGCAGGCCTGGCTGGGGTTCGCATCGGCGCGCAAGGTACCACCGCGACGGCGCGCAGCGGCCTTGGGGTTCAGCCGCGTGTCGACCTCCGGGCGATTGACAGGCCGCCGCTGCCGCAGAGACCCTCTGTGTCTTGCCCCGGGCATCGGGGGCGTCGGTCAACCACTCGCCCGTCGCGAGCACACACCCGTCTTCCCACGGAGGTCCGTCGCCTTGAACTCGCCCACCATTCCCCGGGTCAGCGGGCTCCCTCTTCTCGGCAACGCGCTGGGCCTCGCGCGCGATCCCATCGGGTTCATGACCCAGGCCTTTCGCGACTACGGACCCGTCTACGAAATCACCTTCCCGGGCCGCGCGATCACCATCCTCGCGGGCCCCGACGCCAACCTGCTCTTCAACACCCTCGGCAGCGACACGCTCCAGCTCCAGCCCATCTACGGCAAGCTGGTCGAAGAGACCGGCAGCGACCTCTACCTCCCGACCCTCGACGAGCCCGAGTACGCGTACTATCGCCGCCTCATCAAGCCCCGGCTGTCGCGCGACACCCTCGCCACGTCGCTGCCCGCGTCCATCGACTACATCCGCGACACCGCCCGCGGCTGGCAGACCGACCAGCGCGTCCCCGTGCTCGACCTGATGACCCGCCTCTGCGTGGAGATCATCGGCCGATCGAGCCAGGGCACGCCCATCGGCGACGAGCTCGGCGCCATCGTGCTCTTCACGAATCGCCTCATCGGCTCGGGCGTGGCCTTTCAGCCGGCCTTTCTCCTCAAGATGCCCGACTACCTGCGGGCCAAGCGGCGGTTCGAGGCCTTTCTGCAGCGCATCGTCGACGAGCACCGCGCGACGCCCGGCGATGACTTCGTCGACCTGCTGCTCCAGGCGAAGGCGATGAACGGCGCCGCCCTCGAGGGCCACGACCTGCTCGCGTACGTGCACCTCCCGCTGGTCAACGGCGTCGCCTACGCGCCGCGCCTGTGCGGCTACCTCCTGTACGAGCTGCTGCGCAACCCCGAGCTCCTCGCGCGGGTGCGCGGCGAGGCCGACACCTTCTTCGCCGAGGGGGACCTCTCGATGACCGCCATGCGCCGCATGCGCTGGCTCTACGGCGCCACCATGGAGACCCTGCGGATGTACCCCGTGGCCGGGGCGCTGCCGCGCTACGTCGCGAAGCCCTTCGAGTTCGGCGGGCACACCCTTCGCGACGGGCAGATGATCTTCATCGCCACGGGCGTGTGCCACTTCCTCTCCGAGCTCTACCCCGAGCCGAAGCGCTTCGACCCCGAGCGCTTCTTCGAGCCGCGCAACGAGCACCGCGCGCCGGGCGCCTTCGCGCCCTACGGCCTCGGCAGCCGCACGTGCCTCAGCGCGGGCATGGGCGAGGCGCTCATCATGCTCGTGACCGCCACGCTGCTGCACCAGACCGAGCTCGCGCTGCCGCGGCCCGACTACCAGCTCCGCACGCAGATCGCGCCCATCCCCGGGCCGCACCGCGCGTTCAAGGTGCGGGTGGTCCGGCAGCGGGATGCGGCGGCGTGAGGGCCGACCTCGTGCTGCGCGCGAGGCACCTCGCGCTGCCCGTCTACTACGTCGTCGGCGTCGGGGCCCTCGGGGCGGCGGCGACCGCGCACGCCGTGTCTCCCCATGCGATGGACCTCTTCGTCGCGGCGTCGCTCGTGATGCTGAGCACGGCCGTGATGTCCATGGAGGTCGTGGGCGCGCGGTGGTTCGCGCGCGCGCTGCCGGGCGACGAAGGGGCCTACCTCGCCGCGCAGCGCGACGCCGTGACCCGGGGCGTCTCGGGGGCGCAGCGGGTGCGGTTCCTCGCCCAGGCGATCGCGTGCTGGTTCGTCGTGGGCATCACCACCGTGCTCGCGGCCCACGCGGGCGGCGCGGCGCTCGCCGGTCGCACCGCGGGCCCCTTCGCGTCCTGGCCGCCGACGCGGCGGCTGTTTGCGGCGTTCGTGGTGCTCGACGGCTGGTCCTACGCCCGCCACCGGCTGGAGCACGCGGGCGGTGAGCGCGGCGTTCTCTGGCGCTGGGTGCACCGCTGGCATCACGCCCCGACCGCGATGAACCTCTGGACCGGCATGGTCGTGCACCCGGTGGAGGCCGTGCTGGTCTTCGCGGCGCCGACCTTCGCCTTCGGCGCGCTGGGCTACGCGCGCTGGGAGGTGATGACGCTCTTCGCGCTCTTCCTCGTGATCACCATGCCCCAGCACATGAACAGCGGCTGGACCGCGGGCGCGATCGGCGCGGTGCTTCACGGGCCCGAGGCGCACACCGCGCATCACGCCTCGGACATGGCCGCGCGCAACGCCAACTACGCCGACTGCCTGACCGTCTGGGACCGGCTCTTCGGCACCTGGCGGCCGGCAGCCCGCACGGTGTTTCGCGGTCCCTTCGGGGCGTAGGTCGTGTCCGCCGCGGCGACCCCTCGACCCGCGCTCAGTGCCCGCCGCGCACGAAGAGGCCGGCGGCGCGGAGGGCCTCGGCGAGCTCGAATTCCCGCGCCTCGGCGTCGCGCAGGGGCATCGGGTTGAGCCGCGTGTAGACCTCCGGGAGCAGCTCCACGGCGTAGTCGCGCACGTAGCCCTTGCCGTCGCGCACGCCCGCGAGGTGCTCGCGGTAGCGCGCCTCGGGGGCGCGTCCGGTCATGCCCACATAGAAGCCCCACTCGGGCATCCCCGGCATCGCGTGGAGCAGCACCACGTACACCCGGTGTCGACCCCGCGTGCCGGGCGGGAGCGCCAGCGCCGCCACGCGCGCCAGCTCGCACAGCTGCTCGCGGGAGCCGCGTCGCAGCGCGCCGCCCTCGCCGTGGGTGCGGAGGCGATCGGCGAGCTCATGGGCCTTCGCGCTCCGCCGCCGCCGCAGCTCCTCGACGCAGGCGGCCCCGCCCAGCCCATCGCCCGCCTCCAGGGCGCGCACGCCCGCGCGGTACACGGCGTCGGCGTCGAGGTCGCGATAGGGCCGCACCCGCCCAGAGAGCGCGACGCGCGCGGCGCGGTCAAGAAGCTGTCACGGTGGACCCCACACCCGCAGCGCGCGGCGGCGGGCGCATCGAGGTCATCAGTTCCCTCTCAGCGCTTGAGCGCCGGGAGGTCCCAGCGGGTCGCGTTCACGAAGCGCGCGAAGCGGCTGGGGTGACACGTGAGCAGGATCACCTGCATGTCTCGCGCGGCGAGCTCGATCACGCGGAGCATCCGGCGCAGGCGCTCGTCGTCGGTCCACCCGAGGATGTCGTCGAGGATGAGCGGCATCGACGCGTGGTCCTTCGCGAGCACCCGGGCCATGGCCACGCGCACGATCACCGCGAGCTGCTCCCGCGCGCCGCCCGAGAGGTCGCCGAAGGACTCCGCCGCGCTCCCGCGCTCCACCGAGCGCACCTTGAGGGACTCGTGGTCCAGCGTGAGCCGCGCGTCGGGCCAGAGCTCGCGGAGCAGCGGCTGCGCGGCCTGATACACCGGGGTCAACAGCCGCTCGTGGGCGGCGCCGTACTCCTCCTGCGTGAGCCGCCAGAGCAGCGAGACGGCCTCGGCGTCGGCCCTCACCCGCGCGAGGCGCTCGAGCACCTGCTCGCGCTCGTCGCGCCAGTCTTCGCACTGGTCAAAGCGCCCCTGCCGCTGCATCTCGCGCAGCTCGCCCTCGCGCCGGTGCTGCGCCTCCCAGGCCGCGTCCAGCCGGGCCTCGCAGGCCTCCAGCTCGCGGGCGTAGTGGGCCGCCTCCTCGCGCCGACGGGCGAGGTCGGCCTCCATCGCACGCCGCTGCGCGACCTCCCATGCGCGGGTCGCCTGGTCGACGCGCGCCAGCGCACGTCGGTACGCCTCGGTCAGCGCCTCGTCGGGGTGCAGCGCGCGCTCGTCGACGAGCACCCCCTCGGCCGTGCGGGCCTGCCCCTCGCGCTCCGCGTGCTCGCGCTCCGCGACCCCGAGTCGATGCTCGACCTCGACGAGGTCGGCGCTTCGCCGCTCCAGCACCTCCGCGTCGCGCTGCACCCGCTGGCTCTCGTCGAAGAGCACGCGCCGTTGATCCTCGCAGCGGCGCTGCAGGGGCGCGGGGTCCTCGGGCGGCGTCGGGTCGATCGGGCCCAGGCGCGCCCGCCGCGCCGCGAGCTCGGCCTCCAGCGCGTCGAGCCCCGAGGGCGCGAGGCGCTGCAGCGCGTCGAGGGCACCCGCGCGCACCGACTCCAACGGATCACGCTGCGCCACAAGGGCCTGCAGCGCATGGAGGTCATCCGTCGGGAGCTGCGCGCGCTCGTCGTGCAGACGCGCCTCGCACAGGGAGAGCGCGTGCGGATCGCACTCCCCGAGCACGACCCTCACACCGTCGGCCTCGGGGCGATCGCCAAGGAGGTCGGTGCCCGCGGGCCACACCGACGCGATGGGCCCCTCGGCGCGGAGCACCCGCCCGGCGTGCCGTCGCGCGTCGAGCTCCTCCCGGAGCCGCGCCTGGTCCAGCGCGTCGATGCGGGACCACTGCGCGTCGTCGACGGCCTCAGGCGGCTCGGGCAGCGACCCCAGCGCGAGCGACGCCGCGCGGGCCTCGGCGAACTGCTGCTCGGCGAGCCGCAGCTTGTCGCGGTGCTTCGCGCGTAGGGCCTCCAGCGCGAGCACCCCCTCCGGCGCGGTCGAGCGCAGCTCGCCGAGCACCCCGTCGAGGGCGCGCTGCGCCTCCTCGCTCGCGTGCAGCCGCTGCGTGAGGGCCTCGAGGTCGGCCACGCCGAGGGTTGCCCACAGACCGCGGAGCTCGGCCTCCAACGCGTCGAGCGACGCGCCCGACCCGCGCGCGTCGCCAGGGTCGATGCGCACCTCCACCCGCTCGTCGATCACCACCGTGACCGCGCGCGGCACGCTCCGCACCAGGGCGCTCCCCGCCGTGAGCAGCCGCGGCGTGTCGGTCTCGCCGAACTGCACACGCACGGGCGTCAGCGGTCGCACGGTGACCCTCACGGCGGCGCGCTCGAGCTCCTCGCGCTGCACGGCGACGCGCACCGCGAGCGCCCGGGCGCGTTCGGTGAGCGCGGGGTCGGGGCGCAGCCCGTCGAGCGCGGCGGCGTGACGAAGGCGCTGCTCGTCGAGCGCGCGGGCGTCTGCGAGGCGATCGGCGAACGTACGGTCCTCAACCCGGAGCTGCTCGACCGAGGCCGAGAGCACCTCGATCCCCTTGGGGCACAAGCGTTTGAGCGCGTCGAGGTGCGGCGCCCGCTGCGACTCGAGCTGGGCGCGACCCTCCCGGCGCCCGCGGAGCTCGGCCACGCTCGCCGCGCCCGCCCGGGCGAGCGCGAGCTGCAGCGCGTCGACGGTAGCGCGCCAGCGCGCGTGGCATTGCAAGAAGCCCACACGCGGCGGGTCGATCTCCACCGCGCCGAGCGCGCCGAGGTCCACGCGCGCGCGCCGCGAGACGGGCGTGACGACGTCCTCGTGCTCCACCCGCAGCGCGGTGCGGGCGATGACCGCGGCGAGCTCGTCGCGCTCGCGCTGCAACGCCAGGGCCCGCTGCACCCTCCCCCGCTCGGGCAGCGCCGCGAGCTGCGCGGCGGCCTCGTCGGCGCGCCGCCGCTCCGCGCGCGCGTCACGAAGATCGACCTCCAGGCGGAGCACGGTGTGGTGGAGCTCCGCGCGCTCCTTGCGCAGCGTGAGCGCGTCGACCTCGGCGCGCAGCGCGTCGCGCGCCTCGGTCGACCCGCGCAGGGTCAGCTCCGCGCGGTCTCGCTCTTCGCGCAGCGCGTCGCGCTCGACCCGTCGCGCGTCGCGCACCGGCGCGTGCGCCGCCACCGCCGCCTGGGCCTCGCGCGCCCGCGTCGCGCGGGCCTCGCGCTGACGGAGCGCGCCCTCGGCCGCGTCCCGAAGGGCCCCTTCGGCGCGCAGAACCTCTTGCGCCGCAAGGGATTCACCCTCGGCCCGCTCCGCCGCCGCGACCTGCGCGGCGACCGTGTCGAGGTCGGCCTGCCACCGCCCGCGCGCCTCGTCGATGCCCTCGATCTCCCGCTCCGCGCGCTGGATCTCATCGCCCGCGCGCTCGATCTCCTGCAGCGCCTGCTGCGACCCGCGCAGCGCGTCGTCGAGCGCCGCGAGCTTCTTCTCCAGCGCGGCGAGCTCCCCCGTGGGCTGGTCGCGCTTGAGGGTGTAGTGCGTCAGAAACCGGGCCTCGATGGCCTCGCGCAGCCGCACGCCCTCGCCCCCGCCCAGCGCGTCGCCGACCTGCTGCTGAAACGCGTCGGCGAGGTCGGCCTTGACCGGCGCGCCGAGGCGCTCGGCGGGCTCCTTGGCGGCGAACTCGTCCTGCTTCACCCAGAGCAGGCCCCAGAGGCCCATGTCGTCTTCGGAGGTGCCCTGCTTGTTGCCCTCGCGCGCGCCGAGGAGCTGCCGCACGCGCTCGTCGGCGCGGTCGTTCTCCAGGGGCACCGGGTCGTCGCCCACATAGAGCCGCGCGAAGGCCTGGCCCTTGAGGCGCTTCTCGAGGCGGTAGCGCACGCCGTCGACGTCGAGCTCGACCTCCACCGCGGGGGTGACGTTGAGCCCCCTGGGGTGCAGCTCCTTCACGGCCCGTCCGCGAAAGGCCGAGCGCTCGAAGAGGGCGACGCGCAGGGCCTCGACCATGGTCGACTTGCCGCACTCGTTGGGCCCGGAGATCACGTTCACGCCCGGCCCGAGGGGCCCGACCTCGACGCTGCCCTCGCCGAGCACGCCGACCTGCGAGACCTTCCACCGGCGGATCTGCACGCGCCGGGTCATCGCGCGCCCCCCGCGAAGCGCGCCGCGAGCTGGATGCGGTGGAGCTGCTGCAGCGCGCGCTGACACGCCTCGGCGTCGGCGCCTGGCACCCGACCCTCGCGCAGCCGCTGGACCATCCTCCCCTGCCACCCCTCCCGCGGGAGCGCGTCGAAGTCGTTGTCCGACAGGCGCACGTGAAGGTCCCGGGTGTTCCATCGGAGGTGGTGAAAGACCCCCTCGAAGCGCGCGGGCAGCGTCGTCACCGCGTGCTCGTAGCGCGTGAGGTCGAGCACGCCCTGGAGCACCACCTCCAGCAGCGTCGTGCTCGGCGCGGGGAAGGCCGCGAGCTCGTTCTCCAGCGACTGCACGTCGTCGGGCGCGGCGAGGAGGCGGGGGAGTGTGCGCCATTGAAAGCGCGCGACGGGCACGGGCTCGACCTTCGGCAGCGCCCGCGGTCGCTCGACGGAGACCACGAGCACGTGGCCCGGGTTCTCTTCGCGGAAGCCCGTCGCCTCGGGCGTGCCGGCGTACCACGCGCGCTCGTTGACCTGTCCGAGCCCGTGCCAATCGCCGAGGGCGAGGTAGTCCAGGCCCGCGCGCTCGGTGAGGTTCACGGAGATGTCGTTCACCATCTCCTCGGGCGCGACCCGGCCCGCGAGGAACTCCCGCACGCCGCCGTGCGCCACGGCGACGCGCACGGTGTCGCCCGGCGACGGCTCCCGCTGCAGCCACGCCGTCGGGTCGCTCATGTGGCGCTCGGTGAGGGGGCACGGGAGCAGGGTCACGCCGTCGAGCGCGACGGGCTCCGGGCGCCCGAGGACCTTCACCCCCGCAGGGCACTCCTGCCGCCACCACTCGGTGCGGTAGAGCGCGTCGGGGGTGTAGGGGTCGTGGTTGCCGGGGAGCAGAAAGACCGGGCACTGGAACGCGCGCAGCGCTTGAAACGTGCGCTGGGTGTTCTCTCGCTGGAGCGCGTGGTGCTCGAAGACATCCCCCGCGACGACGACGAAGTCCGCGTCGGCGTCGCGCGCGACCGAGGCGATGCGCTCGATGACCTCGAAGCGCGCGCGGCGCACCCCGGCGCCAGAGTCCCCAGGGATGTGCCCCGCGCGCATCCCGAGCTGCCAGTCCGCGGTGTGAACGAAGCGTGTGCCTGCGTGCATGGCCTCTCCCAAGACGCATCTCGCGTCGGAATCCGACAACATGCAAGCGTTCGTTCGAAGCACCGCCCTCGGGCGGCCCTCACCCCGCGGCCCGCAGCGCCCGCGCCAGCCGCAGCGACGCCGCGCGGAACACCCCACCCTCCCCCGCGGCCATCAGCCCGTCGGCCGCAGGGGCGAGGTCACGCCCGGTCGCGAGGGCGTCGGCCGCGCGCGCGAGGGCGTCGAAGAGGCCCGGCGGGCACGCGTCGCTGTCGGCGCGCAGCATCGCGAGGTGCTTGGCGAGGTGCGCGATCTCCTCCAGGCGTTCGGCCGTCGCCAGGCGCGCGCGGGCCTCGGCGCGCACTGCGCCGCGCGGCGAGAGCACCACCTCGCGGGACATCGCCGCGAGGTCGCGGTGAAGCTCCGCGGCCACCGCGAAGGCCGGGGCGAAGCCCGCCGCGAGGTCCTCGGGGCTGACCCCGTCGCGGCACATCGTCGACGCGCGGCGAAGAGCCTCGGCCACCGCCGCCCGCGCGAGCCGCACGCGCCGCGCGAGGATGCGCCCCGCGAAGGTCCACGACACCACCGCGTTCACCGCCGCCGCGGCGAGCGCGCCGAGCAGCACCGCGAACGCCCGCTCCCGCAGCCCCTGCGCGAACGACGGGAACGGCAGCAGGACCAGGTACAGCGCGGTGAACCCCGCGGTGACGTGCCCGCCCTCCCAGCGCAGCCGCGCGCAGGCCCAGGTGCTGATCCCCACGCTGATCCCCGCCGCGAGGCACTGCCGCGGCGGGTCGTGGTGCCAGGGCATGACAGCCAGCAGCAGCGCCGTCGCCCCGCCCCCGATGGCGGCGCCGCCCATCTGCTCCAGCGCGCGCCGCAGGCCCGCGTAGGCCGTGGGGGTGGTGCACACCAGCGCCACGAAGCCCGCCGAGAGCAGGTCCGCGACGCCCGCGGCGTGGGCGAGCGCGGCCGCGAGGGCCGTCGCGACGGCGGCCTTGACGGTGAGAAAGCGCGGGTCGGTGAGCTGGCTCAGGGTTCGCGCGTGAACAGAAAGTTGTGCGTGCCGAAGTCCCTGCGGCGCTGGGAGATCCAACGCGTCACGTCGTCTTCGGTGACCTCGCGGCGGGCGCCGTCGGCGGTGCGCGCGGTGTAGCCCGCGGCCCGAAAGATCGCGAAGACCTCGGCGAAGTGTGGGTTGATCTGCCCCTCGGGCTGCGACTCGGTGAGGCACACCTCCACCAGCCACGTCGGCGCGGGCCCGCGGGCGAGGGTCTCGGCGGCGCCGCGCAGGGCGAAGACCTCGGCGCCCTCGATGTCCATCTTCACGAACATCCGCTGTGCCTCGAAGCGCCCGCGCAGCACGTGGTCGAGCGTGCTCACGGCGATGGTGCGGGCGTAGTGCTCGGGCACCGCGGACCACCCCGCCACCAGCGACGCCCCCGTGGACGCGCCGTACAACCGACGGAGCCCGGGCACGTCGGAGACGCCCATGGGAAAGACCTCCACGGCGTCGAGGCCGTTCTGGTGGAGGTTCTCGTAGAGGCACGTGAGGTTGTCTTGCAGCGGCTCCACGGCCACGACCTTCACCCCGCGGGTGGCGGCGAGGCAGGTGAAGAAGCCCACGTTGGCGCCGATGTCGACGAGCACGTCGATGCGCGGGAGGTGCTCTTGCAGCAGCGCGGTCTCGTCGGGCTCGAAGCGCCCCTCGTGCACCGAGGCGTCGGCGATCATGGTGAAGCCGTAGGGCGTGGGCCGGGGCTTCAGCGCCCGCACGCGCCACTGGTCGCGGAGCTGTCGGTACGTGGTGGCGAGGGCGGGGTAGCGGTCGACGTAGGGCTTGAGGAGGTGCAGCATGAGGGGGTTCGTGGCGTTCCGTTGCCCGGGATCACCGCCGCGTTCGACCCCCGCGCTATCCCACTTCCTCGGGAGCGTCAACGCGCGCCGCGGGCGCGGCCGTGCGGCGCAGCACGATGCGCCACACCGGCAGGCCGTCTTCGAGGGCGCGGGCCTCGCGGTTGGAGCGCGCGGGCGCGAAGGGGCTCTCGGCCGCGTGCCAGCCGTCGTCGTCTCCGCCCGGCGCCCAGCAGGCAGAGGCCGAGAAGCGCGCGAGGTACATCTCCGCGCGCTCTTCGACGTCGGTCTGCACCAGCACCGTGCCGCCCTCGGCGACGAGGCGCGCGAGCTCACTCACGAGCGTGTCGCGCACCACCAGGCGCTTGGCGTGGCGCTTCTTCCACCAGGGGTCGGGGAAGTGCACCGCGGCGAAGCGCGCGCAGCCGTCGGGGCCGAGGCGGGGCAGCGCGGCGTTGGCGTCTTCGGCGAAGCAGCGCGCGTTGGCGAGGCGGTGCTTCGCGAGGCGCTCGTCGAGGAGCGTGGCCCACTTGCGGCGGATCTCCAGCGCGAGCACGCGGTGGTCGGGGTGCTGCGTGGCGTAGTCGCGGGTGAAGAGCCCGCGGCCGGGGCCCACCTCGATCATCAGGGGCCCGTTCCCCGGGAGCACGGCAGACACCGGCACGACAGGGTCTTCGGGCAGTCTCGGGGCGTGGTCATAGCGCTTCGGCTCGGTCATCGCGGGGACCATATCCCGTCGCGGGACCCTCGCTCCATCTCTGCTACGTTGCCGCCGCCCTCATGAGCGAAGCGCCCGCCCCCGCCGTCACCGACGCCCCCCCCGTGCAGCCGCACCCCACCGTGCGCGCGGTGCTCCGCGAGCGCAACGCGCTGCTGCTCGCGGTGCTCAGCGGGGTGCTGTATTTCCTGGGCTTCGCGTCGTTCGAGATCCTGCCCTTCGCGTTCGTCTCGCTGGCGCCGCTGCTGGTGGCGCTGCGCGGCCGCGAGGGGTGGAAGGCCCTGCGCCTGGGCTGGCTCACCGGCACCACCCTGGGCGCCGGGGGCTTCTACTGGATCGTCGGGATGCTCAAGACCTTCTCGGGCTTTCCGACGCCGCTGTGCATCCTCTTCGCGCTGGTGCTCTGGGCCGCGCAGGGGCTGCAGTTCGGGGTCTTCGCGTGGCTGCTCGCGCGGCTCGACCGCCGGGGCGTCTCGCGCATGATCTCCGCGCCCCTGATGCTCGCCGCGGTGGAGCTCACGTTCCCGCTGCTGTTCCCCTGGTACACCGCGAACTCGCTGCACAACCACCCCCTGCTGATCCAGACGGCGGACCTGGGCGGGGTGATCCTCGTGTCGTGGGCGCTGGCGCTGGGGCACACGGCGCTGGCCGAGGCGTGGGTGCGCGCGGGGGACTGGAAGGTGCGCCTCGCGCCGCTGCGCGTGCCGCTGGTGTTCTGGCTCTTCGCGGTGCCCTACGGCGCGTGGCAGCTCCGCGCGCTCGACGAGGAAGACGGCCGCACCCGCGCGCTGCGCGTGGGGGTGGTGCAAGAGAACCTCGGGCTCATGGAGAAGCGCAACGACCCCTACGAGGCCCTGCGCCGGCACCTCCAGACCTCCCGCGCGCTCGAGGCCCGCGGGGTCGAGCTGCTGGTGTGGTCCGAGAGCGCCATCTCGTTCCGCATCCCCGAAGAGACGCGCAACATTCGCGACTACATCCCCGAGTGGGACCTGCGCACCCCCGTGCTCTTCGGCGCCCTCTCGGTGCGCGGCGCGGGCGACGGCGGCCGTCCCCGGTACTTCAACACCGCGTTCATGACCGACGCCTCGGGGGCCATTCGCGAGACCTACGACAAGGTCTATCTCCTGGCCTTCGGGGAGTACATCCCCGGCGGCGAGCTCTTTCCCCAGCTCTATGATGTGAGCCGCAACAGCGGACATTTCCAGCGCGGCGAGCGCCTCGTGCCCATGCCCGTGCCCGGCGGCACCGTGCTCCCGCTGATCTGTTACGAAGACATCCTCCCGCGCTTCGTGCGCGGCTTCATGCAGCGCGCCAACGCGAACTTCATGGCCGTGATCCTCAACGACGCGTGGTTCGGCGACACCGCCGAGCCGTGGATCCACGACGCGCTGGCGAAGTTCCGCGCGGTGGAGCACCGGCGCGACCTCGTGCGCGCGGCGAACTCGGGGGTGTCGTCGATCATCGACGCCGCGGGGCGCACCCAGCGGCACAGCGGCACCTTCGTGCGCGCCACGGTGGAGGGCACCGTGCACCTCCGCACCCGCCGCACCCTCTACAGC
>JBILLI010000813.1:0-3456 GCA_044376155.1 Polyangiales bacterium | reverse complement strand
CGGCGTCGACCTCGTTGTCGCGGTACGCGCCCACGAGGAGCATGTGCGAGGTGTTGGTGTCGGTCATGAACCGCGACACCAGCGAGAGCGACGGGAGGTCGGCCCACTGCAGGTCGTCGAGGAAGAGCGTGAGGGGGTGCTGCGCGGTGGCGAAGACCCGCACGAAGGACTCGAACACCAGGTTGAAGCGGTTCTGCGCCTCGGCGGGCGAGAGCGGCGCCACGGGCTCCTGCGGCCCGACGATGAGCTCCACCTCGGGGATCACCTCGGTGATCACCCGCCCGTTGGGCGCCACCGCGTCGAGGATGCGCGCGCGGTACTCCGCGAGCACCTCGGCGGGCTCGGTGAGCAGCTGCCGGGTCATCTCGCGAAAGGCCTGGATCAGCGACGCGTAGGGCACGTTGCGCGCGAGCTGGTCGAACTTGCCCGAGATGAAGTGCCCCCGGGCCTCGACGATGGGGCGCTGGACCTCGTGCACCAGCGCGCTCTTGCCGATGCCCGAGTACCCCGCCACGAGGAGCAGCGTGCGCCCGCCCTTCGCCGCGCGGTCGAAGGCCCCGAGGAGCCGCGCGCGCTCGTCGTCGCGGCCGTAGAGCTTCTGCGGGATCTGAAAGCGGTCGAGGCGGTCGGTGCGACCGAGCTCGAAGGCCTCCACCGATCCCTTCTCGCGCAGGGTGGTGAGCGCGCGCTCGAGGTCGTCGGCCACGGCGGCGGCGCTCTGGTAGCGGTCCTCGGGGTTCTTCGCGAGGAGCCGCGCGACGAGGTCGGAGACCACGCCGGGCACCGAGGGGTTCACCGCGTGGACGCGGGGCGCGGGGCGCGCGAGGTGCTGGTGCACCAGCTCCGCGGGGTCGGTCGACGCGAAGGGCCGCTGGCCCGTGAGCATTTCGAAGAGGGTGACCCCGAGGGCGTAGAGGTCCGTGCGCCAGTCGAGCGCGCGGTTCATGCGCCCGGTCTGCTCGGGGGACATGTACGCGAGGGTGCCTTCGATGACCGCGGCCCCCACGAGCTCCGTGGTCTCCCGCGGGAGCTCCGTCGAGACGTCGAAGTCGATGAGCCACACCGCGAGGTCGGGGCCCACCAGCACGTTCGAGGGGTTCACGTCCTTGTGGATCACCGCCGCGCGGTGCACCCGCGCCAAGGCCCGCGCCACCTGCGCGCCCACATGGATCGCGTCGAGCACCGGCAGCGGACCGTTCGCCACCCGCTGCGAGAGCGACGCGCCGCCCGGGTCATCGATCACCAGCGCGAGCCGCGAGCCCGCGCGCAACAGCTCCAGCACCTCGACCACGCCGTGCCCGGCCACCCGGCGGGTCATGTCGAACTCCCGGCGAATCTGCGCGAGGCGGTGTCGCGACGGGACCTCCTCGGGCGAGGTCTTCAGCACCACGCGCCGTTCGTCGCTGAGCCTGCGCGCGCGGTACAGCACCGAGCGGGGGCTGCGATGCAGGGGGTGCGCGCGGTCGATCTCGTAGCCCGGAAGGTCCAGCATGGAGGCTCGTCGGTGGAGGAGGTGGGGCGGAACTCGCGCCACGTCGACGCGCGAGGGGGCCGCGTTATACCATCTCTGAACCGCCCTTCAGCGCGAACGGACCGTTGTATGAGCGCCTCCAGCTACGTCGTCACCACCCGCACCGGCACGCACTTCGGTGCCGGCACCAGCGCGAGCATCTTCGTCACGCTCTTTGGCGAGCATGGCCAGAGCGCGAAGCACAAGCTCGGCGGACTCTTTCGCCGCGTCTTCAGCGCGGGGGACGTCGACGCGTTCACCGTGGCGGGCGATGACCTCGGCGAGCTCTACGCCATCGAGCTCTCCAACGAGAGCCTCTTCCTCAAAGACGATTGGCTGGTCGAAGAGGTGACCGTGACCCGGGGCGCGCGGCAGTGGCGCTTCCCGATGTTCGCCTGGCTCCCCGGGAACTCCACCGTGCTGACGCTGGAGGGCGCGGCGCGCACGCCCGCGAAGGTGCGCGGCGCGCGAGAGGCCGCGGGGCGCGCGCGAGAGATCTCCCTCCGCCGCGAGGTGTACACCTGGCGGCCGCGCACCCCCGGGGTGGACCTGCCGGGATCCCTCGACATCCGCGCCGACCATCCGCTGCCCGCGGCGGAGCGGTATCGAGACATCGCCGACAAGAACTACGAGGTCACCTACGCCGAGACCTACGCCGAGGTGCGGCTGAGCGCGCCCGTGCTCGCGCAGACCTGGAGCGCCCTCACGGGCATGGCCGAGCTCCTCAAGGACCTCGGGTTGCCGCGGGTAAGCGACGCGTGGTCCGACGACCTGGAGTTCGCGCGGCAGTGTGTGCAGGGCATCGCGCCCGTGCTGTTGCAGCGCATGACCGCCGTGCCCGAGGGGATGACCCTCACCGACGATGATTGTTATGGGCTGCTGGAGCCCGGGGTGACCCTCGCGCGCGCGCTCGCCACGGCGCGGATGTACCTCGTGGACCTCTCCATCCTCGAAGGCGTCCCGCTGTTCTGCAAGGGCACGGGCGAGGGGGCCGAGCGGCGCTGGGCCCCGCCGGCGCGGGCAGTGTTCTTTCGCCACGGCGATGGGCATTTGCACCCCGTGGCGATTCACCTCGGGCGCGACCCCGCGACGTGCCCGGTGTTCACCCCGAACGACGGCCCCCTCGACTGGCTCGCGGCGAAGATCTATTTCCGCTCGGCCGAGGGCAACGTGCACCAGATCGCGACCCACGCGGTGCGCACGCACTTCTCGCTGGAGCCCATCATCATGGCGGCGATGCGCAACCTCGCGTCGGCGCACCCGCTCTACAAGCTCCTGCGACGGCACTTTCGCTACACCCTCGCGATCAACGAGGGCGCGCGGCAGACCCTGCTCGCCGACGGCGGGGTCTTCGACGAGTTCATCGCCACGGGCGGTCCCGACAAGGGCTACCTCGAGCTCGCGCAGCGCGCGTGGCAGCAGTGGCGCTTCGTCGACCAGCGACTGCCCGACGACCTGCGCCTGCGCGGCGTCGACGACCCCTACGCGCTGCCCTACTACCCCTACCGCGACGACGCGCTGCCCATCTGGAACGCCATCAGCGCGTACGTGCAGGGCATTCTCGCGCTCGCCTACCGCAACGACGCCGACGTCGCCGCCGACCCGGAGCTGCAAGCGTTCTGGCGCGACCTCACCGAGAACGGGATCCCCGCCGAGCGCTTCCCCTTCGCCGGGCTCACCCGCCTGCACGACGTGGTCGACCTCGCGCGCACGTTCATCTTCGTCGCGAGCGTGGGGCACTCGTCGGTGAACAACCTCCAGTACGAGCACTACGGCTGGGTGCCCAACGCCCCGCTGGCCACGCACCGCGCGCCCCCCACGCGCAAGGGCGAGATCACCGAAGCCGAAATCCGACGGATGATGCCCTCCCTCGCGCAGAGCGTGAGCCAGGTGGCCATCGGCCGCGCCCTCTCGACCTTCGGCAAGGACGAGGAATTCCTCTGCCA
>JBILLI010000682.1:0-4210 GCA_044376155.1 Polyangiales bacterium | reverse complement strand
CCAGCAGCGACGGGAGCGCGGCGAAGACCGAGGGGGTGTAGCCCTTGGTGAACGGCGGCTCGCCCGCGGCGAGGGAGGCCTCGCGCAGCGCCATGGCGAAGCGGGTGACCGAGTCCATGAGCAGCAGCACGCGCTTGCCCTGCGCGCGAAAGTGCTCGGCGATGGCCGTGGCCCGCAGCGCGCCGCGCACGCACACCAGCGGCGGCTCGTCGCCCGTGACGGCCACCACCACCGCCCGCGCGAGCCCCTCGGCGCCGAGGGCGTTGCGCACGAAGTCACCGACCTCGCGGCCGCGCTCGCCGATGAGCCCCACCACGATGACGTCGGCGTCGGCGTGGCGGCAGAGCATCCCGAGCAGGGTCGACTTGCCCACGCCCGTTCCCGCGAAGAGCCCCACGCGCTGGCCGCGCCCCAGCGGGAGCAGCGCGTCGAGCGCGCGCACGCCGGTCTCCAGGGCTTCGTGAATGGGCCGACGGGACATCGCCGGCGGCGGCGCCGCGCGCAGGGCCACGCGCCCGCGACACGTCGGGATGGGGCCGCCATCGAGGGGCGCGCCAAAGGCGTCGGTGACGCGGCCGAGGAGGGTGCCGTCGACGGCCACCATGGCGTTGCGCCCGGCGGCGCGCACGCGCATCCCCGGGGCCACGCCCGCGGTGCTCCCCAGCGGCGCGGTGAGGATGCGCGACTGCCGAAAGCCCAGCACCTCCAGGCGCAGGCGGCGGTTGGGCAGGCTCACCTCGAGCTCGCTGCCCACCGGGGCGGTCATCCCTTCGACCTCGACGAGCACGCCCACGACGTCGCGCACGCGCCCCGAGGGCTGCGGCAGCGAGGCCGTGCGCACGCGGTCCATCCACGGCGAGAGGTCGAGGTGGCTCACGCGCCGCTCCCGTCGAGGTCACCCAGGAGCTCGCTGCGCAGCGCGCCAAGCCGTTGCGCGGGAGAGACATCGATCGCGCTCAGGCCGGCGCGGAGCTCACACCCGAGGGGCGGCAGCGCGGGGTCGCGCTCGACCTTCACGTCGCCGAGCAGATCCGCCCAGGCCTCTTCGGGCACGAGGGCGCTGGTGGCCACGCCCACGGCGAGGGAGGGGCGGAGCTCGCCGCTCACGGCCGTGAGGGCGCCCAGGGAGTCGGCCGCCCACTGCGCGATGAGGGAGGGATCGGTGCGAAGCTCCCGCGCGACGACGCGCTCGGCGATGGCGAGGGCGAGGCGCAAGAGCTGCCCCTCGGCCTCCGCGAGGACCTCGCGGCGGTACTGCCCGAAGCGCCCTTCGAGCTCGTGGGCGTGGGTGCGCAGCGCGTCGTGCTCCTTGCGCAGCTCGCCGAGGGCGTCGTGCAGCACGAGGATCTCGGCCTCCCGGGGATCCTCCCGGGGCGGCTCGGGATCCGTACGATCTCGCTGCGGCAGAGGGGGTTCGAGCGACACGGGGCCGCCCGGCGGCGCGGTGTCGGGCAGCGGGGGCGGCAGCGGAGGCGGCAGCACCGAGGGCTTCGCGGCGGTGCGAAGGTCCGCGTAGGGGTTCTCGGGCGGCGGCGGCGCGCTGGAGCGGCGGTCCATGGGCGGGACATCCTCCAGCGCGCGCTGGGGGTACCCCTGGGGCGCGATCCACGAGGGGTTGCGCGGGAGCCCGCCGGTGGGCCGCCCGAGCACGCCGGACCACGTCGCGCCGGTGCGGAGCTGGGTGCGTGACACGGTCATCTCGGTCACTCCTGCTCTCGGCCGAGGTCGATCTTGCCTTCGGCCTCCAGCCGCAGCGCGACCTCGACGACCTCGCGGCGGGCGAGCTCGACATCCGAGCGCTTGACCTTGCCGAGCAGCTCCAGGTCGTCGCGAATGAGCTCCGACGCGCGCTGCGAGAGCCCGAGAAAGATCGCGTCCATGACGGGCTGCTCGGAGCCCTTGAGGGCCACCACGAGGCGCTCCGAGGGCACCCCCCGAAGGATCTCGCGCATCGCGCGGGCGTCGCACCGGGCGAGGTCGTTGAAGGTGAACATCGCCATGCGCACGTCGTCGGCGCGGGGCTTGTCGACCACCTCGAGCTCCGAGAGGATCTCGCCCGCCGAGGGCCCCACGGCGTTGAGCATCGCCGCGGCCATGGCCACGCCGTCGACGCTCACGGTGGTCTGCGCGTCGCTCGTGGGCAGGTCGTTCACCAGCGCCATGGCGGCGTCGTCGAGCACCTTCGCGGGCAGCTCCTTCAGCCGCGACACGCTCTGGATCACCGCCACCTGCTGCTCCTGCGGCATGGTCATGAGGATCCGCGCGGCCGCCTCGGGCTCGATGCGCGCGAGGATCGCCGCCGCGAGCTGCGGAGGCTCCTTCGCGAGGAGCATCGCCACGGCGTCCGAGGGGGCGCTCTCGAGGCGGGTGAACGGGCTGGTGATCCCGTCTTCGAAGACCTCTCGCGCGCGGTCCTCGCCGAAGGCGCCGGCGCTGAGCCGACGGAGGTACGGGAGCCCGCCGCGCGGCACGGCGACGTGGCGCTCGGTGCGGCTCAGGAACTCCCGATACGCTTCTTCCAGCGCGCCCGCGGGGACCTCCCGCATGCTCGACGCGATGGCGCGGAGCTTCTTCAGCTCCTCCTGCGACAGCTCTCCGACGATGGGTCGCGCGACCTCCTCGTCCAGGGAGAGCAGGAAGAGCACGGCCTTCTCGCTTCCGGTCAACATCGTCCGAACGCGTGAGCAATGGGTGTTCCGCCCTTGCCGACGCGGGGTCTGCGAGGGATTCGCCCGCCCAGCACCCCACTCCCCACCGTCGCCCTTCGGACGGGGGCGTCAACGCCCTCGCGGCACCGTCACCGGGATGACCTTCCCAGGGGTCACGCACCCGTGCGAGACGTCCGGTCCATGCGATGGACCACCGCGGCCGGCGCCGCAGCGCTCTCCCTCTCCCTGGCCTCGTCCACGGCGCACGCGACGCACCCGGACCACGAGGGCGAGCGCGGTCTCGAGGCGCAGCTCATCCTCGGCGGCGCGGGCTACGGGGTGCACGACGACACGATGTTCCTGCCGACCTCCGAGCTCGGCGCGGCGGCCACGCGGCACGACATCTTTCGCGGGGGCTTCGCGATGCGCGCGCTGGTGGGCTGGCGCTTCACCCCCTACGTCGCCGCGCACGTGGGCTTCGGCGTCGACACCCTCTCCAGCGCGAACGACTACGCCGCGAGCGAGGCCGCGCTGGGCGCGAAGGACTCCCTCGTCGCCTTCAACGTCAGCCTCCACGCGCGCTTCTACTGGCTCTCGCTGCTCAACGGCGCGCGCACCAACCCCCGGGTGTTCTTTCAGGGGTGGGGCGACGTGCGGCGCATGGAGTCCTGGGTCTCCCTGGGCGTGGAGTTCTTCCACCGCATCCAGCGCGAGCGCACCTACGGGGCCAACGACGCGGTGATCCGTTACACCGCGGAGTACACCGGGGTGCCATTGGGCGTGGGCTACGACTTCCGCTTCACCCCGTCGCTCTCCGCGGGCGTCTCCCTCGCGCTCACGCCGCTCCTCGGACAGTCGACCACGCGCTACCAGCGCTTCACGCAGGGCACCGGCGCGGCGAGCACGGTCATCGAGCGCACGCAGAACTACGACACCCTCGAGCGCTCGAACTTCCACTGGTTCCTGGGCCTGGGCGTTCGCTACACCTGGACGATGTTCTGAATGGACCCCGCGCAGCGCTTCGCCGACGCCTGGCGCGCCCGCTGCGGCCTGCGCCCGCTGGACCACCCCACCTTCTCGGGTGTGTCCTCGGTCTGGCGCGTGGAGCTGCACCCCGCGCAGGGCGACGACGTCGCCGTCACGGTGAGTGACCTCGACGCGGGGGGCTTCGTCGAGGTGCGCGCGCTCGACCGCGCGGGACGCGACCACGCGATGATCGACGCCGGACTCTCCCCCTGGACCCGCCCCCTCCCCGAGGTTCATTCCCGCGTGTGGGAGGCCGCCGTCACGGCCGACGCGCTCGCGGCGATGCAGTCGCGCCTGCCGCGCCTGCCGCTGCACAGTGAAGCGCCCGGCGCCGACGGGATGGTGGTCCACCACGAGGCGCGGGTGGAGGGTGTGCACCACCGCTTCGCGTCGTGGAGCCCGTCGCCCGTGCGCGCGCCGCTGCACTACGCCTTCGTGCTCGCGCTGTGTGACCTCGCGGTGCGCGCGGCGCCCGAGAGCGGGGCGGTGATCCACCCCCTCGCGCGTTACCTTCGCTGAGGGCTCAGCGGCAGGTC
>JBILLI010000105.1:0-15003 GCA_044376155.1 Polyangiales bacterium | reverse complement strand
CGGCGACCCCGCGGCGGTGGTGGGCTGCGACGACGACGGCGCGTCGGGCGTGAACTCCCGCCTGGTGCTCAACGACGCGCCCGCGGGGACCTACTTCATCGTCCTCGACGGCTTCGGCGGGTCCAATGGGGCCTTCGTGCTCACCGCCCGCGTGGGCATCTCCGAGGTCTGTGACAACCGCGCCGACGACGACGGCGACGGACTCATCGACTGTCAGGACCGCGACTGCGCGACATTTCCGACCTGTCAGATGTGCATCCCCACGGGCACCGAGGTGGGCGCCACCTGCTTCGACGGCCGCGACAACGACTGCAACGGGCTCACCGACTGCGCCGACGCGCGCTGCGCCACCCAGCCCGCGTGCTGCGTCCCTGGCGGCACCGAGGGCGACGCGCGGACCTGCGCCGACGGCATCGACGACGACTGCGACGGCTTCATCGACTGCGCCGACCCGGGCTGCCGCTTTCTCCCCCTCTGCTGCACCCCGACGGGCGCCGAGGGCACGGTGATGAGCTGCTTCGACGGCCGCGACAACGACTGCAATGGGCTCACCGACTGCCGCGACCCCCGCTGCCTCGCGCAGCCCTTCTGCTGCGCCCCGACGGGTCCCGAGACCGGCCCCGCCGCGTGCGCCGACGGCCGCGACAACGACTGCGACGGGCGCAGCGACTGCAACGACAGCGACTGCACCGCGCAGCCCATGTGCTGCCGCCCCACCGTGCGCGAGACCGACGCGCGGACCTGCGCCGACGGCGTCGACAACGACTGCAACGGGCTTACCGACTGCGCCGACGTGCTCTGCCGCATGCTCCCGACCTGCACCTGCGTGCCCACCTCGGAGGTCTGCACCGACGGCCGCGACAACGACTGCGACGGCCTCGCCGACTGCTCCGACACGGAGTGCGCCACGGCCCCGAACTGCGTCGTGCGCCCGCCCAACGACCTCTGCGCGGGGGCCATCCCGGTCTCCGTGCCCTCGGTCACGCCGGGCACCACCCTCGGCGCGACGAACAACCACAGCCCCGTGGTCATGGGCTTTCCGGGCTGCGCCGGCGGCAGCGGCGTCGACGTCGTCTACGCCCTGCGTGTGGCCCGCGCCGCGACGCTGGTCCTCTCGGTCGAGGGGATCAACTTCGACCCGGTGCTCTTCGTGCGCCGCGAGCCCTGCGAGGCGGGCGCGCAGGTGGCGTGCAACGACGACACGAACGGGCTCAACCCCCAGGTGAGCTTCAACGCCACGCCCGGCGTGTACTACCTCTTCGTCGACGGCTTCTCGGGCGACTCCGCCGGGACCTTCACCCTCACCGTGCGCGAGGCCACGCCCAACGTCGAGGTGTGCAACAACCTCACCGACGACGACGCCGACGGGCTCGCCGACTGCCGCGACCCCGACTGCCTGCGCTCGCCCTTCTGCACCTGCGTGCCGCAGCCCGAGACCACGGCGATGGCGTGCTCCGACCGCGTCGACAACGACTGCGACGGGCAGAGCGACTGCGCCGACCCCGAGTGCGCGTCGACCACCGCCTGCTGCCGCGCCACCGCCACCCGCGAGCTCGGCGTGGCCGCGTGCACCGACCGACTCGACAACGACTGCGACGGCGTCGCCGACTGCGAAGACAGCGACTGCCGCCCCTCGCGCAACCCCGGCGGCGAGTGCTGCAACGGCATCGACGACAACGGCAACTCCCTGCGCGACGAGTTCGCCTGCGGCTGCGAAAACAATCGCCAGTGCGCGGGCGTCGGCAACGGCGGGCCCTTCCCGTCGAACACCTGCTGGTCCACGACCTTCAGCGTGTGCGCGCCGAGCTGCAACCTCCTGGGCGGCAATGCGTTCTGCACCAACTTCTTCCCGGGTACGCGCTGCGACACCGCCAGCGGAGAGTGCCGCTGAACCCCCGACGCCGCGGACCGCTCCTGGCCGCGGCGACCCTCTCCCTGCTTGCGTTGCTCTGGGTGCATCGCCTCGCGGTGGTGAGCGCGCTGGTCGCGTGGCGCTTCGCCGACGTGCCCGCCCTCACGCCCGGGGCGCTCGCGACGATGTCTCCGCCGCCGGTGATCCTCGACGCGCGGAGCTCCGCGGAGTTTGTCGTGGGGCACCTCGCGGGGGCGACAAGGGTGGACCTCGCGCACCCCGAGGATGGCCTTCGCGGGGTGCCGACGGGTCGCGCGGTGGTGGTGTACTGCTCGGTGGGGTATCGCAGCGGGATGGTGGCGCGGGCCCTGCGCGCCAAAGGGTTTCGCGACGTGCGCAACCTCCGCGGGGGGATCTTCGCGTGGGCCGCCGAGGGGAGGGAGATGGTGGGGGAGGGAGGTCCCACGCGCGCGGTGCACCCCTACCGCCCGGGGTGGGGGATGCTCCGCGCGCGGGGCTCTCAGCCGTCGGCGCGCTGAGGTCCGAGGGAGAGCGCGCCGAGGAGCTGCTGGGGCGCAGCGACGACGGTGACGTTGCCGACGGTGCCGGCGATGTCCTTCCACGCCTCGAGCTCCTTGAGACGCAGCAGGGTGGGGTTGCTCTCCAGGAGCTTCGCGGTGTTCGCGAGCGAGCGCGTCGCCGCGGTCTCCTCGCGCCGCTGGATCACGTTCGCCGCCGCGCGCTTCTCGGCCTCGATGACCTGGTTCAACAGGGCGCGCATGTCGCCCGGCAGCACGAGGTCCTTGAGGTCGGCGCGCACGAGCTCCAGGCCCCAGTCCGCGAGGCGCGCGGAGAGCTCCGCGCGGAGCTGCTCGGAGGTGTCGTTGCGCTGCTCGAGGAGCTGGTCGATGGTGCGCGAGGCGATGTGACGTCGCGCCTGCACCTGCGCCTCGGAGTACACCGCGTCGTGCAGCGAGGTCACCGCCTGCGTGCTGCGCAGGGCGTCGGCCACGCGGAACTTCACCACGAGGTTCAGCCGCAGGCTCACCTTGTCGGCGGTCATCACCTCCTGGCCCACGACCTGGAGCTCGCGCTCGCGAAGGTCCACGAGCTCGACGCGCACCCCGCGGTCGCGGGTGAAGAACGCGTGGGCGCCGGGGTCGAGCACCCGCTCGAAGCGGCCGTCGACGAAGAGCAATCCCCGCGATGACTCGGCGACCTCCACCACGCGCAGCTCGTTGCCGGCCAGCGCGCGAAAGCCCACGGGCACCGTCGACGCGTCGAGGGCCCGGGTGCTCACGTTCTCCGCGGTGACCTCGGCGCGGGCCTGCCAGAGCACCCAGCGGCCGGGCCCCAGCACCCGGTGCGGCACCCCGTCGACCCGCACCAGCGCGAGCTCGTCGTCGGCCACGGCGTGCTCGAGGCCGTCGCGCGCGGTGAGCACCCGGCAGAGCTCCGGCGTCGCCGTGGTGACGGGAACGGTGAGGTCGAAGCGCACGATCTCCACCGGGCTGAAGAGCGTGAAGAGGGTGTGGGAACCGGGGCCCAGGAGCGACGCGGCGCGGCCGTCGCGCAGCACCAGCACGCGCTCGTGGACTCGAATCTGAAGGGTGGTGAACATGGCGATGGTTCCTGTGAGGTGAAGGGCTCCCGGGGGCGGCGAGGGAGGTTCCGTGCGGCCGCGGCACCCGCGTCCTCGCGCGGGCGCAGGGTCGCGTCCCCCGACGCGGGAGGCGTCGAGGCGGTGACCCGGCGCGCAGGGCGCGGCTCGGCGGTCCTGATCCCAGGGGATCAGGCGTGTGCGGTCTGCAGGGAGCGCCCTGCCGCCCCCTCGGAGCGAGCGAAATGGGTAAAAGCCATTGTCCCAACCACGGGTCGCGTTCTTCCAAGCGCGTGGGGAGTCGAACCCCGATGTCGAAGATTCCGCGGCGCCCGAGGCGCAGGACGCGGTCCCACGAGACACGCCGGAGCGTGTGCGGGCCGCGCTGCTGGGTCACCGAGGTCCCTCGCGACGAAGGGACCTGAAGCAGTCAGCGTGCCAGCCCGAGAAGCCTCTGCGACCCCATCCAGCCCTGATCCGCTGGGATCAACCACGATCCAGATGGAGAATGTCTGTGCGCGTGTGGACCGCGGGCGTCACCTGTCGCGCGCCCACCACGGCCACGCGGTGAGGCGATCGCGAGATTCTGCGGTAGTTGCACGCGGCACGCGGTGTGAACACCCTCGCGTCGAACCCAAGGAGCCCACGATGAAGCACACCACATTCGGATGGACCGCGGCCCTGATGCTCGCGCTGAACGCCTGCGGCACGACCATCGGCGACGACGACGCCGACGTCGCCACGGGCGCCGACACCCTCGAGGCCACGGGGCAGACCCAGGCCCTGCTCTCGATGACCAACGACGTGACCAGCGGCGCGGTGGGCGCCGAGATGGCCGCCACGGTCGCCGCGCAGAACACCGCCGCGGTGTTTCAGCCCGCGGGCTGTGTGCAGTCCACCGCGATGGGCGCGACCGTGAACTACACGTTCACCAACTGCACCGGGGCGTACGGGCTGGTGAACGTGTCGGGCACCCTGCGCGCGACCTTCTCCAACGTCACGCCCACGGGACGTACCATCGCGGTGACCGGCGAGCTCACCGCGAACCGGATCACCCTGCGCCCCAACGCGACCGCGCAGGTGACCTTCATGGGCAACACTCGCCTCGCCACGGTGACCCTCATGGGCGGGGGCAGCACCGCCCGCCCCAGCACCTTCACCCACAGCGGGACGTACATGTCGAGCTGGGACGGCACCTGCTTCGGGCTGTCGGGGCGCGTGACCAGCACGGGCTCGGGCGGCGGCGCGGTGACCGTGGATGTTTCGAGCTACCGACGATGCCGCACGGGCTGCCCCGACGCAGGAGGAAGGGTCACCGTGAGCAGCGGCCGCGGCGCGTCGGTCTCCCTGCAGTACAACGGCGGCGCGTCGGCGACGCTCACGGGCTCCCGCGGTCGCAGCACCAACGTCACCCTCTACTGCGGCGCCTGACGTTGACACGGGGCTGCGGACGCTCGATGCGTTCGCGATGCCCCCCCGGCGCCACCTGCCCGTGCTCTCCTCCGCGCCCGCGGCGCCCCCGCCCGAGGCGCCCGCGGAGCCACCCCCGTGGCACTGGATCCCCCTCGGCTCCGTGGTCTCCCTCGTGGCGCTGATCCCGCTGGGCCCGGTGGTTCAGCGGGTCATGCGCGCGGCCCTGGAGGTCGCGTATCCCGCGGGCGTCACGGCCGCGCAGCTCGCGGCGCTGCGTCGGGAGAACCCGGGGCGCGGCCTCGTCGCCGAGGTCCTCGCGGTGCTCGTGCCGGTGGGCGCCGTGCTGCTGTGCGTGGCCCTCGGGGGCTACGTCGTGGGGCGCCGCGGCGAGCGCACGAACCACCGCCACGGGGTGCTCTCAGGCGCGTGCACCGCGCTGCTCTGCGGCGCGCTCTCCGGGAGCGTCGTGGCCACCCTCGCGCTGGTGCCGTTGGCGATGCTGGCGGGCGGTCTCAGCGCGCGCGTCGGGGTGAACCGCCGCGAGCGCTCAGCGCATCACCAGCCATAGGATCCCCACCACCGAGAGCACCGACACCAGCGCGGCGGCGTTGGAGAGGACGTTCGCGCGAGAGGTCTCCGGCGGGGCGATGAAGGTCTGCGGCAGGCGCTTCTCCTGCGTCGCCAGGGGAGCGGGACGGTGGGTCTCCAGCTCATCGCGCGCGTCATCCAGCGGTGAGGGCTCACGGATCGCGCTCCGCGCCGGGGTCGCGGCATCCCGCGGCGCGCGCGGCGGCTGCGGATTGAATCGCCCGGTCTGCTCGGACTGCGCCGGGTTGCGCCCGCTGGCGCTGGCCGAGGTCACCCCCGCCTTCGTCGCCGCCGACGGCGGCAGCACGCTCCCCAGCGCCGGCGTGGGCGCCGCGATGCTCGAACCCCGGGGCGTGCGGTCGTGGGTGAACGCGTCGCTCAGCGGCGCCTGGGCGCTCGGCGCGCCGCTCCCCCATGCGGGCGTCCCTCCGCGCGCCGGGTTGCCCGCGACCGTCGAGCGCCGCACGGCGGAGATCGTCTCGAGGTTGTCCTCCAGCGCGTTGTGCTCGTCGGCGCGGGTGCGGGCGATGAGCTCGTCGATGTCCCGGGCGGTGTTGGAGCTCTCCGCGGGTGGCGGCACCTTGCGCGTCGGCGCGGAGGTCACCGCGGGCTCGGGGCGGCGCGGGGCGTGGAGCTCGACGCCGATCCCCATCGGCGGCGTGCCCTTGGGCGGCAGCTTGCGCGGGCTCTCGGAGCCCTGCCCGAGCACGTGGCTCCGCACCACCTGCACCCCGCCGCCGCTCGCGCCCGTGGGCCGCGTGGCGAGGGGCTCGGGCTCCTTCAGACCGTCTTCGGCGACCACCGTGGGGCGGGCGGGGCGCGTGATCGGCGCCTCCAGGGCGCGTTGCGTGGGATGCACCGGCGGGTTCTTCATGCGCGGCGCGATGCTGTCGGTGAGGTGGCTCACCGAGGTCGCCACGTCGAGGTCGGGGAGGTCGGGCAGCACGCCCCCACGGGGCACCGGGGGGAGCTCGGGCAGTCCCCCGAGGTCGGGCATCGCCGGCGGCGGCGGCACCTTGAGGCCCGTCGGGGTGCGCCCGCGACCGCTCTCGTGCACGCCCGAGTCGTAGCGGTGCTTGCCCGGCGCGTGCACCGAGGCGCCCGCCTTCACCGAGCGTCGAATGGCCTCGCGCTCGCCGGCGATCTTCTCGCCCGCCACCGCGGTCATGAACGTGGCGACCTGACGGTGCGTGGCGATGTGCGCGCGCAGGCGGTCTTCGATGGCCTCGGCGAACTCCGAGGCCGAGGCGAAGCGATCCTCGACGTCGAAGGCCAGCGCGCGCTCGATGATCTCGTCGACCTCCCCGGGGAGCTGCGCGAACATCGTCCGTAGCGGGCGGTAGGGCACGCGGTTGGCCTTGCTCACCGTCTCGACGTCGTTGCGCTGAGGGTAGAGCCGACGCAGCGCGAAGGACTCCCAGAGGGTCACGCCCATGGAGAACACGTCGGCGCGGCGGTCGACGGCGCGGCCCTCGAGCTGCTCGGGGGCCATGAAGGGCGCCTTGCCCTTGAGCGTGCCGACGCTGGTGAGCGCGAGGCGTCGCTCGGCGCGGGCGATGCCGAAGTCCACCACCCGCGCGACCCCGTCGATGCCCACGATGATGTTCTGCGGGGAGATGTCCCGGTGCACGACGTTCAGGGCCTCGCCGTCGGGGCCGCAGAGCTCGTGCGCGTTGTCGAGGCCCGACAGCGCGTCGAGGATGATCCGCAGCACGATGCCGACGGGGATCGCGCGCTTCACGCCGATGGCCGCGCGCTGCACCGCCGCGAGGGTGTCGCCCTCGACGTAGTCCATCACCATGTAGAGCTGCTCCGCTTCGGAGCCGATCTCCAGGATGGGCACCACGTTGGGGTGGTGGATCCGCGCGGCGACGCGGGCCTCGTCGAAGAACATCTGCACGAACTGCTCGTCGGACGAGAGGTGACGGTGCAGCAGCTTGATCGCCGCGAGGCGCTCGAAGCCCGCGGCGCCCTGGTGCCGCGCGAGGAATACGTTGGCCATGCCCCCGGCGCCGAGGCGGGTCACGAGGTCGAATCGTCCGACGCGGCGGGGGGCTTCATCGCCCACCAGGCTCGGTGCGATGGACCGCTGCGCGCTGCCTCCGTTTGCGTTCATGGGGTTCACTCCTGTGTCCTTCGGCCCCGGGCGCCGAACGCTCAAGCTTCGGTCGCCGGTGGCCGTTCGCTCGGGGCGCGTCGCCGCGCACCCGCTGCGTCGACCACTATCTCGGACGTCGGAGCCCCGTCGCAAGGCGCTGAACCCGCACGAAACAAGGGTAATTCGCGAGGGTGACGTGCGGTCATGGAGGGCGCTGGTGGCGCGCGCACCCCGGGTCGCGCACGCCTGTCTACATCCCCTCCCCGAGTCACTCCCCGGGCAACACGTGGAGCACCTCGCGCAGGAGGATGATCGCGATGCCCATGAGCCCCTCGCCGGCGACCATGCCCGACGACACGCTCACGGTGAAGCGCTCGGCGATCTCCTTGCGGTAGCGGTTGAGCAGCCACGCGACGACCGCGCCGAAGAGCATCGCGAGGGAGTCGTGGGGGTCGATGACGAACGCGATGCCCAGGCCCGTGGCGCTGGGCAGCCACTTCTTCACCGACTTCGGCGCGAACTCCTCGGCCACGGCGAGCGCGGCGCCCACCGACGCGGCGATCACGATGGCGTGCAGCGCGTACATCGGCAGGTTGCGCGGGCCGTCCTTCAAGAGCTGCGCGACGCTGGCCCACGAGGTCGCCGCGGGCGCGGGCAGGGAGCGACCGAGCTTCTCGGGCGTGGCGATCTTCGTGTACGCGTAGACGCACGCGACGCCGCCCGCCAGCACGCCCAGGAGCTGCGCCCAGAACTGCTTGCGGGGTGATCCGCCGAGGAGGTAGCCGGTCTTCACCTCGGTGAGCAGGTCGGCGCTGTGGCTCGCGGCGCCCGCGGTGACCGTGGCGGTCATGAGGTTGGCCGACACGTTGCCTGGCACGAGCGCGCCGAAGAGCAGCTGCGTGATCTTGCCCATCGCGCCGATGGGGGTCACGTCGGTCTCGCCGGTGGCGCGCGCGGCCACGATGGAGAGCAGAAAGGCCATCGCCACCGAGAGCACGCCCTCGAGCACGGGCACGCCGAACCACGCGCGCTGCATCGTCACCGCGGCCACGGTGCAGAGCGCGAGGCCCACGAGGAACCAGCTCTGCGGCACCTCCACGGCCGCGAGGGCGTCGTCGGTCCTGGGGCCGCCTTTGAAGATCCGCCCGAGGCCCGAGAAGGCCCGCGCGATCATGCGCCAGCGGAACGCGAAGGAGACCAGCGAGGCGCTCACCATCAGCGAGGTGCCCGCCCACACCGACCACTTCGAGCGGATCATCGCCGCCAGCGCGTCGGGGTTCGGCACCGGGATCGCGTGGGCCGCCTTGGCGGCGTTCGCGAAGGCCCGGTACGCCTCGGCGTCGCCGCGAATGGCCTCGGGCGCGAGGCGAATCACCCCGTGGTCCATGAGCCACGGGCCGATGACGGCGAAGTTGAAGACCGCGCCCGCGGCGAGCGAGAGCGTGACCTTGAGGCCCATGATGGCCCCCGCGGCGTAGAGCAGCAGGGAGGTGTTCACCGAGAATCCCCAGGCCTTCAGGGGCAATCCGCGCAGCGTGCCGCCGACGCCGAGGGTCTCGGGGATGTGCCGCAAGAAGCCCAGCTTGCAGTCGCAGAGGAACTTCCACACCGCCGCGACGACGCCGCCCCAGAGCAGGGCCATGGCCTTCACGTAGCCCTCGTTGGACTTCGCGGAGTCGGTCCCCGCGCCCGCCTCGGTGGCGCCGTGGAGGGTGCGAATGGTCTCGGCGCACACGATGCCCGAGGGGAAGCGCAGCTGCTCGGCGTTGATCATGTTGCGCTTCAAGGGGATCGCCACGACCACCCCGAGGGCGGAGATCGCGAGGAGCCACGCCACGAGCTGCCCGAAGCTGAGCACGGGGATCTCGGTCATGCCCTGCGCGCGGAGCATGGTCATCGCGGGGATGGAGCTCACGAGCCCCGCGGAGGACATGTACGCCGCCGCGCTCGCCGCGGTCTGCGAGGTGTTGTTCTCCAGCGTGGTGAGCGGGCGCACGGAGGGGAAGACCTTGTGCGCGGCGTTGAAGATCGCGAAGGCGAGCACCGAGGAGGTGATGCTCATGCCGAAGTTCCAGCCGATCTTGAGGCCGATGTAGAGGTTCGCCGCGCCGAGGGTGCTCCCGAGGATCATCCCGGTGATCGCCGCGCGGGCGGTGAGCTGCGCTTCGTCCTTGCGGTAGACCTTCTCGAGCCAGGCGCGGTCGCGCGCGGCGATGGCGTCGGGGTCGCTCAGGGGTTCGGTGCTGAAGGGGAGGGAGCTCGGCGACTCCGAAGGCGAGGTCTCAGGTGCGCTCATCGTGCGCGGGCGACAGAAACACGGCCCCGCGCGGGACCGCAATCGCTACCGCAGCCAGATGGAGACCGAGCCCGTGCGGGAGGTCTGCGTGGGGTCCCACCACCCGCGGTGCCAGTAGGTGTGCGCGGCGCCGTCGGGGGCCTGCGGCCAGGGGTAGCTCCGGGTGTTGCCCACGCCGGTGTAGTCCGAGACGAAGTTCGGGCCGAGGTTGCCGTTGTAGCAATTCGAGGTGTCCATCACCCCGTAGGACGTGGGGTAGGTGTCGGTCCATGAGACCGACAGGGTGTTCTGAAAGACGTAGCGCATGGCGCCCGTTGCGTCGGGGCCGCGCACGGTGGTGATCACCACGGGCACACACGCCCCGCGCGTGGGGAGGTTCACGTAGGGGTTGCTGTTGAGGAAGTTCACCGTCGAGGGGTCGGGGATGTTGAACTTCGTCGCGACGTCGTACCCGCCGATGGGTCCCGTGAAGAAGTCGGCGTTGGCGCGCGCGAGGAGCATCTCGCGGGAGCGCCGGGCGAGGGGCACCGCGGGGAGCGAGGCCACGCCGCGACGTCCCACCCCGTCGTAGGTCCCGCCGCCCGTGGCGAGGCTGTAGAGGTTGCGAATGCCGGTGTCACTGCTCAGCGCGCTCACCGAGCCGCGCGAGGCGTAGGCCACGAGGGTCCAGCCGCCGCCGTCGGTGGTCATGTCGCAGTACGCCGTGAGGGGGGCCGCGCCGCCGTCGCCGTCGGGGTCGATGGTGTAGGTCCCGCTCGCCGCCCCCGGCGTGGCCTGCAGGATCGCCCGGCACGACGGCTGCGCGCCGCACCGCCCCGCGTCGCAGAACCCTGCGCTGCAGGCGCTCCCGCACGCGCCGCAGTTGCGCGCGTCGCGCGAGGTGTCGGCCTCGCAGCCGTTGGCGGCGTTGCCGTCGCAGTCGGCGAAGCCCGCGTTGCAACGCACGCCGCACGCGCCCGCGGCGCAGGTCGCGGCGCCGTTGGCCCCCCCGGCGCACGCGCGGCCGCACACGCCACAGTGGCTCACGGCGGTGCGGGTGTCGGCCTCGCAGCCGTTGGTCGCGTCGCCGTCGCAGTCCGCGAAGCCCGCGGCGCAGGCGAGGGCGCAGCGGCCCAGGGCGCACGTCGCCGTCGCGTTGGCCCCTGCGGCGCAGGCGTTTCGACACGCCCCGCAGTTCGCCGCGGAGGTGCCGAGGAACACCTCGCAGCCGTTGGTGGGGTCGCCGTCGCAGTCGGCGAAGCCGTCGTTGCAGCCGAAGCCGCAGCGCCCCGCCGCGCAGGTGCGGGCGGCGTTGGCCACCGAGGGGCAGGCGGTGTCGCAGCCGCCGCAGTCGCTCACGCTGCGCTGCGTATCCACGCACGACGAGCCGCAGCGGGTCTCGCCCGTGGCGCAGCCCGAGGAGCACGCGAAGGACATCCCCGCGGTCGCGCACAGCGGGGTGGACCCGCCGCACAGCACCCCGCACGCGCCGCAGCTCGCGGTGCCGTCGAGGGAGGCCTCGCAGCCGTTGGTGGCGTTGCCGTCGCAGTTCGCGAAGCCCGCCACGCAGGTGATCTGGCAGACCCCCGTGGCGCACACCGCGCGGGCGTTGGTGCCGCCCGCGCAGGTGGTGGTGCAGGTGCCGCAGCGCGCGGGGTCGGACTGGAGGTTGGCCTCGCACCCGTTGGCCGCGTTGCCGTCGCAGTCGCCGAAGCCCGTGGCGCACTGGGTGCCGCAGCGCCCCGCGGCGCAGGTCGCGGCGGCGTTGGCCCCGGCGGCGCAGGCGTTGCCGCACGCGCCGCAGTGGCTCACGGCGGTGCGGGTGTCGACCTCGCAGCCGTTGGTCGCGTCGCCGTCGCAGTCGGCGAAGCCCGCGGCGCAGTCGACCCGGCAGCGGCCGGCGTCGCACCGGGCGGTGGCGTTGGCCCCTGCGGCGCAGGCGTTTCCGCACGCGCCGCAGCTCGCGGTGGCGGCGTTGAGGTCGGCCTCGCAGCCGTTGGCGGCGTTGGCGTCGCAGTCGCCGCGGCCGGCGTTGCAGGCGGCCACCACGCAGGCCCCGGCCCGGCACGCCGCGGCGCCGTTGGGGGTGGCGCAGGTGCGCCCGCAGGCGCCGCAGTGCTCGACGTCGTCGCTCACGCTGCGGCACGCGCCCGCGCAGCAGGTGCCGCCCGCGGGGCAGGGCTGCGAGGGGGTGCACCCCGGGACGCACTGCGAGCCCGCGCCGCACACGCTGCCCGCGGGGCACTGGTCGTCGCGCACGCAGCCGACGCACGCGTGCCGCGCGAGGTCGCAGCGAAAGGCGCCGCCGTCGCGGGCGCACTGCCCGTCGCTGTCGCAGCCGGACTCGCAGCGGTTGGCGGTGGTGCAGTACTGGTCCGCGCCGCAGCTCCCGCGGTTCGTCGGGGTGCACGCCACGCACTGCCCCGAGCCCGTGTCGCAGACCCGGTAGCCGAACTCGTTGGCCGCGCAGTCGGTGTTGTCGCGGCACAGCCCGCTGGTCTCCGGGGCGTCGGACGTGACGTCGGCGGGGAGGTCCGTCGGGGCCGCGACGTCCGACGCATCGGCGACATCGAAAGGGGAGGCGTCGGAGGCGTCGGTCGCGGCGCCGAGGTCGGTGGGCGACGTCGAATCGGGACGGTCGGCCCCGGGGGCGACGTCGACCGTGCCGACGATGGAGTTGGCGCCGTCGCAGGCCGAGACGGCGGCGAGGACGAGGGCGAGGCGGAGAGAGGCGCGCATGGGCGCGACGATACCCGAACCCGCGTGGCCCACGCGGGCCGCCGGGCGCCACGGAGAATCCCTGCGACACTCGCAGCGCAGGGGGCGAAGAGCGTCAAAATCTCGTCTATCGTGCGCATCGTGCGCGACGCCCCAGTTCGCCTTCGTTTGCTCCTGGCGTCGCTGATCCTTGCGATTTTCACAGCGTGTGCCGAGCGCTCCGCGCCGCCCACGGACCGCCCCGAGGCCGAGACGAACCCCTTCTCCGACGCCGCGGGCCTGCGCTTCGACGTGGTCATCGACGCGGTGACCGCGCCCGACGTGCCCCCGCCGGACCTCCCCGTGGTCACCGGCGCGACCTGCCCCGACGATCGCTTCTGCCCCCGCGGGCAGCGCTGCATCGGCGGTCGCTGCGCCCTCGACCCGTGCGAGAACGGCGAGAACGTCTGCGGCGCGGACGCGTGCTCCGCGCGCTGCGTGCCGCTGCAGGACCCCTGCGACGGCGTGCGCTGCGCCGCGCAGGAGACCTGCTTCAACGGGCGATGCATCGCGGGGTGCTTCCCGGCGCCCTGCAACGGTGTGCGCTGCCCCACGGGCGAGTTCTGCGACAGCGCCACGGGCCGCTGCGCCCTGCTCGCGCGCTGCTCCGCGCCCTGCCCCACCGGCACGATCTGCCACGTCGGCTGCGCGCCGCGCACCCGCTGCGACGGTGTCACCTGCGCCGACAGCGAGTTCTGCGTCGACGGACGGTGCGTGCAGAACCCCTGCGCCGCCGTGACCTGCGCCGCGGGCTCGGTGTGCGTCAACGGCCGCTGCGTCGAGACCTGCGCGTGCAACCCCCCGTGCGCCCGCGGCGCCAACGACCGCTGCGTGTTCGGCCGATGTGAGTGCACCCCGCGCTGCGCGCCGGGCGCGGCCTGCGGCGCTGACGACGGCTGTGGGGGGCGCTGCCCGGGCGCCTGCGCCGACCCGCGGCAGACGTGCGACGCCGCCACCGGACGGTGCAGCTGCACCCCCAATTGCCCGTCCACCGCGGCGTGCGGCGCCGACGACGGCTGCGGCGGGCGCTGCGAGCAGGGCTGCGGGGCGGGGGAGCGCTGCGACACCGAGGCGCGCCGCTGCGTGTGCATCCCGCGGTGCCCCGACCCGGCCACGGTGCGCGACACGGCCTGCGGCGCCGTGGTCCCCAACGCATGCGCGGGCGGGCCCGCGTGCGGCACGGGCGAGCGCTGCGCGAGCGGCGAGCGCTGCGACACGACCACCGGTCGCTGCGCCTGCATCGCCGCGTGCCCCGGCCCCGAAGAGGTCGACTGCGGTCAGCCCATTCGCAACGGCTGCACGGCGACGCCCTGCGCGGGCACCGGCACCCGCTGCCGCGCGGGGGAGCGATGCGCCAACGGGCGCTGCGAGTGCGTGCCGGGGTGCCCCTCCATCGACCCTATCACGATCGCGTGCGGCGAGCCCATTCGCAACCGCTGCGCGGGATCCCCCGACTGCGGCGCGGGCACCTTCTGCCCCACGGGCCAGCGGTGCAACAACGGCCGCTGCGAGTGCGTCTCGCGCTGCGCCGACCCGAGCACCGTGGCCTGCGGCGTGGCGGTGCCGAACGCGTGCCCGGGGGTGGCGTGCCCCGGCGTGGGCACGCGCTGCGGGACGGGTGAGGTGTGCGACCCCGACCTGCTGCGCTGCGTGTGCGCGCCGCGCTGCCCGAGCACGAACCCCGCAACGATTCCCTGCGGCATGAGCATCCCCAACGCGTGCCCCGGGGCCGCGGAGTGCGGCGTCGGCCTGCAGTGCGCGCCGAACCTCACCTGCAACACCACGACGCGGCGGTGCGAGTGCCTCCCGAGCTGCCCTGCGCCCTCGTCGGTGACCTGCGGGCAGCCCCTGCGGAACCTCTGCGCGGGCTTCACCTGCCCGGGCACCGGCTCGATGTGCCCCGCGGGGCAGCGCTGCAACGGCACCGAGTGCGAGTGCGTGCCCGCGTGCGCCGCGGCGGAGGACGTCGCGTGCGGGCAGAGCATTCCCAACGTGTGCCCCGCGCTGTCGTGCCCGGGTCAGGGCACGCGCTGCGACGCCGGGTCGATCTGCGCGGGCGGTCGCTGCGTGTGCGAGGCCCGCTGCTCGCGATCGCCCGCCGACGTGACCTGCGGCGAAGAGGTCGCCAACGACTGCCCCGGCAGCCCCTCCTGCGGGCAGGGGACGCGCTGCGCCGAGGGGCAGGCGTGCGTGAACAACCGCTGCGAGTGCGTCTCGTCGTGCCCTTCGCCCACGGGCGTTGATTGCGGCCAGGCCCTGGTGAACGTGTGCCCCGGGCAGGCGTGTCCGGGGTCGGGCGCGCGCTGCCCCACGGGCGAGACCTGCACCGCGGACCGCTGCGTGTGCGCGCCGCGCTGCCCGATCACGAACCCGGCGTCGGTGGCGTGCGGGGTGAGCATCCCCAACGTGTGTCCCGGCGG
>JBILLI010000679.1:0-4216 GCA_044376155.1 Polyangiales bacterium | reverse complement strand
GACGGCCCCCGGGGGGGGCCGCACGAGATTGCGCATCCCTTGGGGGACGCTCGTCGTGACGGTTGATACCACGTAGATTCAAGCCGAAGCGTCGCAGCGTACGGATCCCTGCTTACAGGGTAGCCCCGGGGTTCACCCCGGGGCGGGAGACTGGGCCGATCGTAAAGGCTCGCGCGAGCTCCGACGCATGGCCACCGGCTCGGATCCCGTCAAAACGCTTGATTCACAGAGTCTTCGTGCGCCCCCCCGCGGCCCCACGGTGACGGTTGAGACCACGAGAATGCAAGTCCACGCGGTAACGAGTACGGATCCCTGCTGAGATTCAGGCCGGCGCGAGCGGAGCCCCGTGGTCCGGTGAGACCTTGAAAGGGGAGATTCTACATCGTCGGCGACCACCCGGTGACCGCCGCGCGCACCGCGCGGAGCTGCAGCGCGAACGACACCGACTCGGCGTCGCCGTCGCTGTCGCGGTCGATGTCAGCGCGGAGCGCGATGCCCAGGAGGTTGCGCGCGGCGGCGAGGCCGCCCACCGGGGCGAGCGCGTCGTCAGGCAGGCCTTCGAGCGCAATGAGCAGGTCTTGCCGCGGGACCGCGCCGCAGAGCCGCAGCGTGGCCGAGGCGACGCCCTGCGCGTCGGAGACGGTTGCGCCGTCGAGTTGCACCCGGTGCAGCTGCATCAAGAACTGACGCGCGCCGATGGGCACCGCGATGCCGACGTCAGAGGTCGGGCCGCCCGCGCGCAGCTGCGCGTCGCGCGTCGATGCCCCGCCCAACGAGAGCCACGCGGGGCACGGGCCCGAGCGGGCGCCCCGGTCGTAGCTCTCGCGCGTCACCGTGTACCTGCACCCCGCCTGCGCGTCGGAGGGATCACACCGCCGGCTCTCGGGCGCGAGCGTGCCGAAGAGCAGGTCGAGCCGCGCGTCGTGGGGATGGAGAAACACCGTGATCCGGTCGGCCGCGATGGCCCCGCGCAGGGCCTCGGGGAGCTCGGCGTAGCCCCGCGTGAGCTCCGAGAGCCGCGCGTCGGCGCGACCGTCGCCGGTGAGGTCACACCCCTCGGCCTGCGGGAGCAGCGAGAGCCCGACGACCTTCCAGAGCGTCGTCGCCGGGCGCGGCGGCAGCGCGCACACCTGCGCGAAGCACGTGGCCCGCGCGGCCCGCGCGGAGCACTGCTCGTACGACGCGCAGCGCGGCTCGCACGAGACCACGCCCTGCAGCACGCACTCACCCGTGGGCGCGTAGCAGCGCTGGCCGCTGTCGCACGGCGCCGCGCACGCCGACGCCGACGCCGACGCCGGCGAGTCGCCGCAGGACGCCAGCGCCAGCGCGAGGGCGAGGCGCAGCGCCCGCGCGATACGGTTCAACGGTCCCTCAGGCAGCGCAGGCCCGCACCGCACCCGTAGCGCCCCGGCCAGCACACCGCGCCGCGGCGGTCGGTGGCGCGGCACTCGCCGGCCACGCAGTCGATGCGACGGCCCGGCGCCACGCCGCACTCGTTGCCGTTCACACAACGGCTGCCCTCGGGGCGATCGCGCGTGCATCGCCGCGTGTCGGAGGCGCAGTGCAGCCCGGGCTCACACGACTCGGTGTTGCAGGCGCCGCCCTCGCGCACCCGCGCGACGCAAACGTTCGTGCCGTCGTCGCGGGCGTCGCAGCCCATCGCGGGGCCGCAGGAGCTCGTCGGGTCCAGGGAGGTGATCCCGCACGTGCCGCCGAGGCGCGGCGACTCGCAGGTGTGGGTCACGAGGTCGCAGACGAGCCCGTCGGCGCACTCCCAGCCGAGGAAGCCCTCGCACGACTCGCCTCGTCGCGGGATGCGACGACACGTCCCTGTCGCGGTGCTCTCCAGCGCGCAGACCTCCAGCGGGTTGCAGCGCACGTCTTCGCTGCACGCGCGCCCGGTGGGGCGGGTGGTGCGGCAGTTGCCCGTGTCGCGACCGGCCTCGCTGCAGGTCGTGGCCATGCACGAACCGCCCGTGGTGAAGGTCTGCTGACACGCGAGGCCCGCGGCGCACGCGAACGGCGTCTCGCAGCGCTCGCCCTCGCGGGCCACGGGCGCGCACCGCCCCGAGACGCAGCGCAGACCGTCGGCGCACTCGTCTTCGCCCAGGCACACCCCCCCGGCGGGCACCGGCGCCTCGCAGTGGTTCGGCCAGCGCGCCGCCGCCACCGGGCCACACCCCGGCAGGAGCGCCAGCCACCCCAGAGAGACCCACGCGAGGCGTATGAACGGCATCCGACGCTCTTCCCACACGGGCTCTCCAGGTCACAACCCGGGTATACCCTGATGGTGGCTTCTTCAGACATCGCAGCGCTCGTGCAGAAGTTGATGTGCCCTCGGGTGCAGCGCGAGGATCGGCGCATGAGACCTGCGCTGGTGCTCTCCGCGGCGCTCCTGCTTCCTGCCTGCGCGACGACGATGATGCAGTCGACAGTTGCACCCCCGCCCGCGCCCGCGCCGTCGGTGATGGGGGAGGACGCGCCCGCGATCGAAGAGGGGCTCGCAAGCTTCTACAGCGACTCCCTTGCGGGCAACGCCACCGCCAACGGCGAGGACTACGACCCTGCCGTGCTCACCGCGGCCCACCGCACGCTGCGCTTCGGCACGCGGGTGGAGGTGATTCGCGAGAACGGCGCGCGGGTGACCGTGTGCATCAACGACCGCGGCCCCTTCGTGCGCGGTCGCATCATCGACCTCTCCCGGGCCGCGGCCGAGGCGCTGGAGATGGTCCGCGAGGGGGTGGTGCCGGTCAGCGTGCGCGTGATCGGGCACACGGGGTCGCGCCGCTGCGCGACGCAGCTCGAAGAGTGAGCCGCGGCGCGCGGGTCGGGTCGCCTCGGGGCGCGCGCGCGCGACCGGTCATGGACGCGGGAGGTTGGACGTATGATGCGCCCATGCGTCCAGCGATCGCCTGCATGCTCCTCTCGCTCTCACTCCCTGCGTGTGAGCCCATCGCGGGGATCTTCGGGTCGTCGAGCCCGCCCGCCCTTCCCTCGGTTCCCGCGCGGCCTGCGCCGATGGCACCCCCCGCGTCGCCGTCGACACCGCCGACCGTGCCGGTGCCGGTGGCGGCGCGTTGCGAGGCCGCGCCGCGCGGCGCGTTCCATCTGCGTCCCACCGCGCGGGTCGAGTCGGCGGGGCCCGAGCTCGCGGCTGGGACGCGGCTGGAGGTGCTCGCGCACGAGGGCGTGGGGCGGCGTCGGGGGGAGCTCTTTCGGGTGCGGGTGATCGACAGCGGCGCAACGGGATACGCCTTTCTCACGCTCGAAGACCTCGGCCCCGCGTGCCCCTTCGCGTGGGAAGAGCCCCTCCGACTGCCGCCGCCCCGCGCGAACGAGCCTGCGACCCCGCCGCCGCCCATCCCTGCAGACGGGTGCCTCGCGCGGGCAGGGTGGCATCCGACGCGGGCCGCGTCGCTCGTCGACGCCGCGCGGGACCTGCCCTTCATCACCGCATGGCGCGCAGACCTCGCGCACGACGGCATGGCCGTTGAGCTCGCGCAGGTCGAGTCGGCGGAGGGATGCCCGGGCGAGGGGCAGTACGTGCTGTTTCTGCACGGCCCGCGAGGATGGCGCGCGTTGGAGCTCGGCGCCGACACCCGGGGCGAGCACCACGGTCGTGGCGTGCATCGGGTCGAGACACCTCGAGGCACGCTGATCCTGACCGACGACAGCGAACAGTTCGATGACGCCGTCGCGCCGATTCGCCACACGACCTACACGCTTCACCGAATCACCGCCGAGGGCGAGCTTGCGCCGGTGTGGTCCGCGACGAACTCGGGGCTCACGCCCGAGGATTGGACCTTCACCGCCGCGGGCGACGACACGATCGTGCTCGCCTCTCCCGAGGCGCGCCGCCAACAGCGTCTCGTGTGGAACACCCCTCGCACCGCGCTGTCGACGCGGCGGTGAGACGCACCGCCACCCCGGTGGCCCACCCGCTTCCGTGTCTCCACCGATCCCTTGCGAGGTGCACGTTGAGCCTTCACCCTCCGTGGTTCTCGCTGCCCGCGCTCTGGCGCGCCGCCGAGCGTGCGGCGCGGGGTAAGCGCTTCACCCCTGCGGTGGCGCGCTATCGACTCGACCTTGAGCAGGGATCCGGGAACTGGTCCGAATACCGTCACGACGCTTGCTGCGCAGTGTCTTCGCGTGTCCCCCTCGGCCCCGCCCCAGGGATGCGTGGTCCCGTGCGGCCACCCGCGGGGGCAGTCCGCCC
>JBILLI010000680.1:0-4216 GCA_044376155.1 Polyangiales bacterium | reverse complement strand
GGCCACCACAGCGGCCTCGCAAGAGGTGGCGTGTGACACAACAGCAGAAGAGCCGCACCCCACGAAGGCACCGTCGGCCCACCATCGGGTCATCACCGTGCGCGCCGCCGCCCAGTCGGGTGACTCGTACAGGTCGAAGTCGTTCACGTCCCGCGTGGCCCGCAGGCCCAGCGCGGGGTCGATCTCCGGCGCGAAGCCCACCCGCGCGAAGCGGCGTGGGAGTCTTCCGGCGAGGCCGTCCATGAAGCGCTGACTGTCGTCGCGGTTGCGCACCGACTCGCGAACATCCACCGCCGCGATGACGGCGAAGCCCGTGGCGAAGGCCGCGGTGACGGCGATCGCCGCGAGGCCCGCGCCGCGCCGCCCCTGCACCCGCGCGAGCGCGAGCAAGGCCGCTGCGGAGACCGCCAGCGTGCCGCGGAGGAGAAACATCCTTCGGGGCATCGCGAGGTCGTCGGAGAAGCGCCAGGAGGACAAGAACTCCCACGCGGTGCGTCGCGCAAGCCCCCCGCTGCCCTCCCGCCCGTGTCCCCCGCGGATGAGATCCCCGCGTCCCGCGCGGCCGCGGCCTCACGCGCGTTGCGTGATGGCTCCTTTGCGCAGAACCTCTCGGCCGCCGCCCATGTGACCTCGGATGGGGGCTGCAAGGTTGCGGGCCACCCCGCCGACCTCGTAGGGAGCGGTGAATGCCCTCTCCCGCACACGAGACGCTGGTCGCGCTGCTGAGCCAACGGCCCGATCTCCTCGACCGGCTGCTGCGCACCCTCGGCCACGCAGGCATACCCGCGGAGGTGGTCCCGGTGGACTCGGCGCTTCGGGTCGCGAACCCCTTGGAGGTGCGCCCCGACCTGCTGCTGGTGGCGGAGGGTGAGCGCGGTCCCTGGGTGATCCTCGAGGTGCAGCTCCAGCGCGACGACGAGAAGCGCCGACGCTGGCTCGCGGCCTCGGGCGTGCTCCTCGACACGCGCGGGACCATGGGCGACGTCGTGGTGATCACCCACGACGCGAGCGTCGCGCGGTGGGCCGCCGAGGTCGCGCGCACGCAGGGCCCCGGCGGGACGAAGCTCTCCCTGGAGCCCGTGGTGGTCACGCTCACGCTGCGAGAGGCGGAGGTGTTGCTCGCCGCCCACGCCCCCGAGCTCGCCGTCTTCGCCGCCTGGGCGGTTCACGACCAGCGCGGTCGCGATGCGCAGGAGATCGTCCGTGCCGTCGTGGCAGAGGTCGAGGCAGTCCCCGACGCGCAGTTGCGCGACACCCTGTCGCGCGCGATCATCTCGATGCTGGGCGATGACCTGCTCGCGGTGATCGAGGAGATGATGATGGAACGTCTGGAGATCCCCGAAAGCCCTGGATTCAAGGCGCTTCGCCGCAAGATCGAAGCGATCGGAGAGGCACGCGGAGAGGCACGCGGAGAGGCACGCGGAGAGGCACGCGGAGAGGCACGCGCGCTGCTCACGGTGCTGAGCGCGCGGCGCCTCCCGGTCGACGACGCGGCGCGCGCACGGATCGAGGGCTGTGACGACACCGCGCTCTTGAACCACTGGATCGAGCGCGCGGCGACCGCCACGGACCTCGGCGAGGTCTTTGGCCCCGCGGGTGACGCCGAGTAGACCTGGTCGCCGCAGGTCGGGTTGAGCAAGACGCGCCGCGGCGCACACGATGGAGCGACGTGGTGGAAGGACGCGAGGGCTGCGGCCGGGAGGGGCGCGTGCGGAGAGGGACGCGGCGGCGCACGTTCGCATCGCCTCGATGCCACACCCCGACGCGACCACCGCCACGCTGACCCCCAGGTCGACGGCGCCCGCGGCCGCGCGCGCGTGGACGTGCCGCGCAGCGTGCTGGGCATCGTCGGCCAGGTGTTCAACACCCTCCAGGGCGGACGCCCGTAGGGGCGTTCACCGACGGAGCGTGGGCGGTGGATGCACCGTCGGGACGGCGACGAACTCCACCGCGTCGAGCTCCGCCTCCGAGATGCCCCACTCGGTGGTCACCGTCTGGATCGCGACCAGCGAGACCCGCGACACGCGTTCCCCGTCGTCGCGGGCGAGCGTCGCGAGACGTCGGATCACGTTGCGGTGCTGACGGATCCCCGCGAGCGCGACGTTGCGCTGGAAGCGCAGCGCGAGCGGCGAGGACGCCTGGAGGAGCCGCTCGAAATCGTCGCGTTGCAGCTCCAGCGCGACGCCCTCGCGCGCCACGCGCACGGTGGCGCCGCGGGGTCCGCGATCGACCAGCGCGAGCTGTCCCACGGTCGCGCCGGCCTCCATCGTCGCGACGCTCTGGGTGCCCTCCGCGCCGTCGCGCAGCACCTCCACGGCGCCGCGCACCACGATCAGGCACGAGCGCCCGGGCTCGCCCTGCCTCCAGAGGACATCACCGATGCGAAGCCCGCGCGGGGGCGCGACACCGAGCAGCACGTCGAGCTCGGCGTCGGAGAAATCGCGCATCGTAGGCAGCGCGCGGAGTTCTGTGAGCGTGGTCACGCGCCGCCTCGCAGCCGGTCGAGCAGACCCATGAGTCCTCCGCGCTTCTCGGGTGATGAGGGTGGTGGCGGCGCGCTGCGCGCCTCTGGGGGCGGCGCGACGCCGAGCTCCTGGTCGATGCGCGCCTCAAGCTCCCGCATCCTGCCGGTGACGATGCGGATCACCTCCCCGGTGACCCGCGACGCGAGGGCCGGCATCGCCAATTCGAGCGCAGAGAGGCTGTCGCGGCTGAGCTCCGCGACCACCGAGGGGACCAGCGCGACCACCGTCGCGGCGCGCGGCGCCGGATCCACGCAGGCCATCTCGCCGAGGGTGTCTCCGACGACCCCGGTCGCGACGGTGACCTCGTCGCCGTCGACGTGCCGCACCGACACCCGCACCTCGCCCGTCGTGAGGAACACCATCGTGTCGCCGGGATCGCCCTGCCGAAAGAGCGCCTCGCCCGCGGCCAGCCCGCGCCAGCGGAGGCACGGGAGCATCGCATCGAGCGTGTCGCCATCGATGTTACGCAGCATCTTCACCCGCAGGAGATGCGTCCTGCGGTCCGTCGCCTTCGTCGGCACCACCATGACGTTTGGGTTAACTCCGCCGGCGCGACGCCGTCAAGCGAGGTGTCCACGGCGCGAGAGACCGAGAGGATCAGAACTCCCACGCGGTGCGACGCTCAAGCCCCCTGCCCTCCCGCCCGCGTCCCCCGCGGATGAGCTCCCCGCGTCCCGCCACGACGTCGCTACCCACCACCCGCGCGGCCGCGTTCATTGCGGTCCTCCACGGCGTCGCGCTTGCTGAAATTCTCCCGGCCACGGCCCGTGCGGTCCGCCCTGCCGTCCCGCCACGCGGCCCACGCGGATGCTACCCGCGCGGCCCGTGCGGTCGCCAAAGCCTCTGCGTCCCAAGCGGTTGCAACACACGCGGCCTCTCGCATCGGTCGCGCGCAGCCCCGTCGCACGCCGAGATGCCGCGCTGGGGATTCGCGGCGCAGCAGCGGCGACCGCAGCGCGCCGAAGAAGGCGCCGTCGACGAGCGCGTGGGCAGCGGCCGACCAGGACGCGGAGAGGGGCGCCGTGGAAGAGCGCACGGAACGCGACCGACCGGGGCGCGGAGAGGGGCAACGGTGGGAGAACGCACGGAACGCGGCTGGGAGGCGCGCGTGAGCGCAGCGCGTTGGAAGAACGCGAGGGCAGCGGCCGACTGGGACGCGGAGAGCGACGCGGTGGAAGAACGCGCGGGCAGCGGCCGCACGGAGCGCGCGGCGTGAGGGGCGCGTCGGTGCACGGGCCGCGAGGGCGCGCGGCGGCGCGGCGGCGCGAGGGCCGGGCGCTGCGACGCCATGCGCCGCACGGGTTCACCCGCGCGACGGTCTGTCAACGCGGAGCGCCGCAGTGCGGGCAGCGCAGCAGCTCTCGGGCGTAGACCGTGTCGCAGTGCGCGCAGACCGCGCGGCCGAAGCCCCCGGCGCCGGGGAGCGGTCGCAGCTCGGGGTAACAGATCTCCAGCTCGGCCGAAGAGAGTCGGTCCTCGTCGCGCTCGGGGGACCAGATCACGTCGACCGCGAGCAGCGCCTCGGGCACCTGCGGGACCATGTCTGCGAGCGCCGCCGCGAGGGTCTCGACCGAGCGCGTGTGAGCGGTCGTCACGGTGGCGCGCCCGGCGTGGGCGAGGACCAGGCTCACCACCACGAGGCCATCCCCCTCCTCGGCCTTCGCGTGCAGACGACTCGGATCCACCCGGCG
>JBILLI010000681.1:0-4216 GCA_044376155.1 Polyangiales bacterium | reverse complement strand
CCATCTGGCCGAAGGGATCCACGGGGGCGTCGCACACGCCCTCGTCGACGCAGCGCCGGTACGCGCCCACGGTGACCTCGGTGCGGTCGACAAAGAAGGGCCCCACCTCCAACGTGAGCGCGCCCGCCTGAAAGACCCCGCCCGGGACCCGCACCATGCCCGTCGGCGCCGTCACCGTTGGGGCCTCCGGGCGCGCGGTGCTGGCGCCCGCGTCTCTCACCACGCGGCGCGCGCACACCCCCGACGCGGTGAGCGACTCCCCGGGCGCGCAGCTCGTCACGGCGCCCGCGCAGCGACCGTCACGCCAGCGCTGCCCCGGGAGGCAGCAGCGGCCGTCGCGATCGACCCGCACCCGCGGCGGCGCACACCCCGCCGCGCCCGCATCGGACACCCGCGGCCGGACCTCGACCTCGTCGACCTCTTCTTCGTCGTCGCCCGCGTCCTGCGCAAAGAGCGCGCGCGACGAGACGCCGACGACCGCCACGACCGCGACGAACAGGGAGGGGCCCAGGCACCTGCGATTCACCGCGACCGTATACCCCATTCCCCCCACCCGGGACGAAGCACACGTTTTCGGCCCGATGGCCCGGCACCGAGAGCGCACCAACGCAGGTTCGTGATGCGTCATTGAAGCCTCCTCGGGTTTCCGCCGAAGAGGGTGTTGCGTCGCACCCGGGTGCGGGTGCATCACAAACGGTGTCGGCGCCCATGAGGGGGGCGCGGGAGGCGAGGGCATGGAGACCATTCAACCCAAACCCGTGGGACGTGCCACGGTACAGCTCGTCAGCGAGACCGCCTTGGAGATCGCGAGCGTGGGCTTCATCGCCCGAGACGTCTTCGACGCGGGCCTCGCGGAGCTCACGGCGCTCTGCGTGGCGAACCCCAAGGTCAACTGCCTCATGTGGACCACGTCGGAGCTCGACGGGTACGAGCCGGGCAACACCGCCCGCGCGCTGAAATGGCTCGTGCAGCACACGCAGATCCGCCGCGCCGCGGTGGTCACGCGGAGTCAGGCCGTGGCGTCGCTGGTTCACATCGGGCGGGTGATGATCCCGGGGCTGGAGACCCGCGCGGTTCGCATCCGCGCCGAGGCCCTGGAGTGGTTCGCGACGCCCTTCACGGGGCGCCCGCGCACCCGCAGCGGGCGATTCAAGGCCGCGTAGCGTCGAAGGTCAGCACGGCCTCGCCGAGGAGCTTGCGCGCGAGGGTCAGCCACCCCCGCTCGTCGAGGGCGTCGCCGAGCGCGCGGAGGGTGAAGCGGTCGCGGCCCAACACGGCCTCCAGCGCCGGGCGCGCGTGGGTGGGCCAGCGGGTGGTGCGCCCGTGGGCCGAGAGCTGCACGCCGCCATCAACGTCGGTGAGCTCGACGCGCACGGCCGCGCGCCGCACGAGGGGCGTGTCGAGGGTGACCTCGGTGGTGGCGCCGAGGAGCAGTCCGCCGAAGCCCTGCTTGTGCTCCCGGAGGTACTCCGCGCGCACGCGGTCGCGCACGAGGTCCCAGCGCACGCGCGAGAGGGTGGCCTGGGCGTGGGCGCGCAGCGTGGCGTCGAGGGACTCGGTGGGGCTCTCGACGAGGGCGCCGAGGTCGACCCCGCGTCGCAGCTCGGGGTCTTCGAGGGCCGCGGCGGCGATGGCCTCGATGAGCACCTCGCTCCAGCGCACGGCGTGAAAGCCCACGGTGACGTGCATCGAGCAGCCGTCGCCCGCGGCGATGGCGTCGTGCATCATCCCGCGGGGCACGTAGAGCGCGTCGCCCGTCTCGAGCACGAGCTCCTTGAGAACCGCGCCCGGGGGATCGGCGCCCGGCACGAAGCGCTCACCGCGCATCGGGAGCGGGATCTCGGCCTCGTAGAGCCGCCAGTGCTTGCGCCCCTCGCACTGCACCACGATGACGTCATGGCTGTCCCAGTGCACCGCGAAGCCCTGCGCCCCGGGCGGGGTGAGGTAGAGGTTGGCCTGCACGAGGATCCCGAGCTCGGACTCAAGCGCGGAGCAGAACGCCCGCACGTGGGGGATGGACTCGTCGAGGCGGTTCCAGACCAGGGTGGCGCCGGCGCTGAAGCGCTTCATCAAGCGCACGGGGTCGATGAGCCCCTGGGCGTCGGCGAACTCGTCGACCTCGACGGGGCGGGCGGCGTCGACGAGGTTCAGGTCGGGGTGGTGGTGGGGGCGCGCGGCGAGGGCGGCGTCGAGGTCGGCGAGCGTCACCAGCGGAGAAGACCCCGTGGCGCGCACGTGCAGCGCGTCGCGCTCCCAGTGCGTCTCGATAAAGTCAGACACGGGGGTGGGCGCGACGAGGCGCGCCAGCGTGGGGAATCGCTCGCTCATCTGAGGTTCTGTGGGGGGGTGGAGAGAGATGGGGCGCTGAGGGTCAGCGGCAGAAGCGGCCCTGGCCGACGCCGTCCTGCCCGGGGCCGCGATCAGTGTCGGTGCAGCCGCTGCGGCGGGTCCGAACCCGGGGAGCGACGTAGCGGCTGCCGCGACCGCACGCGGCCTCGTCACCCGAGTCGGAGTCAGTGAGGCCGGTGTGGCCGCGGCCGACGCCGTCGCTGGGATCGCTGTCGGTGCGACCCGTGCGGCGCCGGCAGGCCTCGGCCTCGCTCGGGGCCAGCACGGTGGCGCCGAAGACCGCCGCGACGCTGGCGCCGATGGCGGCGAGCGCGGAGCGACGGTTGGGACGCTCGACCTCCACGATGTCGTCGTCGGTCAGGGTCGGCGGCGCGGACTTGGACTGCTCATCCATCTGAAAGGACCTCCTGCGATGATGGTCAACACGGATGGGCTCTGTCAGCAAGGCCGAACATTGGCCTCCCCACGCGCACCCGATCCGCGCCAGAGGGTACGCGAGGAAGGGTCCGGAGATTCTGGGTCTCAAACAATTTTAGGTGAAGATGATCTGCGCGCCCTCGGAGAGATCGTAGAAGTCCCCCGCGGTGATGACGTCGACCACCTGGGGGAGGAGGTCCTTCTTCTCGCGCTTGAACATCTTCATGGCGAGCTCACACGCGTAGAGCTTCGCCCCCGACTCGTCGAGGATGCCGAGCATCTCTCGCACCGTGGGGAGCTCGAGGTCGGTCATCTGCTTCTGCATCATCTTCGCCGCGAGGGACTCCATCCCCGGCAGCCCCGCGACCACCGTGGGCATCACGCTCGACGCGTTGCCCGCGAGGTTCACGTGCAGGTGGTCGACCTTCGCCTCGGTGATCGCGTCGAGGCCCCAGAACGTGAAGAAGATGAACGCCTCGATGCCCGACTGCCGCGCGGCGTTCGCGAGGATCAGCGAGGGGTACACCTCGTCGAGGCCCCCGTGGGAACAGATGATGGCGACCTTGCGCTGCGACTCTCCGCTCATGGTGTTCACCCTCTCCTAGAGACATCCCGCGGGCTTCGGCGTGCCCGCGATCTTGGCCACGGTGCGCGCCGGCGCCTTGGGGAACAGCGCGTAGAGTTCCTTGGTCGACACGTCGATGGAGGTCGTGATGCGCCGGATGTTGGGCGACGCCTTCGTGGCCTCCCAGTCGGCGCGCGCGAAGTCCACCACCCGCCAGTGCGCCTCGGTCATCGCGACGCCCAGCGTGGCGGCGACGCGCTCGGCGAGGGGGCGCGACCACGCCGCAGGGTCGGCGAGGTGACCGTCGGCGGTGAACGCCACGCCGTCGATGACCACGGCCGCGGGCCCCGGGGGCTTCGGCGTCGCGCACGCGGGTCCGGCGGCGGCGACCGCGCGCTTCGGGGCGGTGGCGGCGAGCCCGCCCGCGACGGCCCGGGCCGGGAGACGCGGGGCGCTGCGGGGCCTCGGCTGGCGCGCACGCTTCGCCGCGGCGGCGCCCTGCCCGACCTTCTTCAGCAGCTCCATCATCACGCCCATGCCGCGCTGCACATCGGAGTTGCTCGTCGCGCGGACCATCCCCACGAGCCCCAGGGCCTCGGCCTTCTCGGGCTCGGCCACGAGCTCCGCGGCGTCGCCCATCACCGCGAGCACCTCGGGCTGGGTCATCGCGCGCACCGTGTCGAGGATGCCGATGACCGCGTCGCCGAACTGCCGCACGTCGTCGGCGGTGTAGCTCTCGAGCACGCGGTCGCCGACCTTCACGAGCTCCTTCACGAACTCGACGTGGCCCCGCTTCTCGAAGGCGTCGAGGCGCCGGGTGGCCTCGCGCATCATCACCGACATCATCGGGCGGAGCTCGTCGAAGAGCTCGTCCTGCTTGCGCTG
>JBILLI010000678.1:0-4220 GCA_044376155.1 Polyangiales bacterium | reverse complement strand
GACCCCATCAACCGGGTGCAAGACTCCGCGCTGCCCAAGCGCTTCTTCGTCGGGGAGAACTACACCAACCCCGACGACGACCCCGAGTTCTACGTGAACAACTACGTCGTGGGCGCGTCCAGCGACCAGACCCTCATGCCCGTAGGCACCTGGGACGACGTCGACCGCATCCGCTGGGAGATTCAAGAGAACCTCCTCGTGGCCCGCAAGAGCTACGAGTTCGTGACCGAGTCGGCCGCGGGCACGCGCGTGTCGCAGCGCACCGACCGCGGGGTCATCGTCGCGGCGTACCGCATCGAGAGCCAGTTCGACATCCGTCGGGCGTACAACCCCGGCACGGGTGAGGAGCTCAACGTCGTCGAGGAGAACATCTTCGACCGACGCTGGTACGACCGCGAGTACATCCGGGTGGACTGGTCCCGCAACCTCGTGACCAACCCCGACTGGGCGTGGGTCTGGTACGGCTCGGTCTTCGGCGACCTCTCGTTCTCCCCCGTCGCGTGGACCGAGGAGAACTCCCGCCACCCCGACGCGAACAACCTCTCGGAGCTCAACCAGGGCTACTTCGACATCACCTCGCGGTGGCTCGTGCGCCCCGAGAACTCGATGATCTTCGGCGAGCCCCTGCCCACCTGCCTCATCGCGAACTTCTTCGCCAACGGGCCGGTGTACTCCTGCAACGAGCAGGAGACGACCATTCGCACGTCGTTCCGCCGCGTCACCGACCGCGACTTCGAGCCGCTGGAGATGACCCGCGCGCCCTACGACCTCGTGGGCGGGCCGCGCGCCGACCGCAACGGCTACGACCAGGGCTACGGCACCACCGACGCGAACTTCCACCGCTACCAGATGATCCACAACCTCTGGGAGCAGTCGCACCTGCAGCGACGCGTGGGCAACGGCCCCACGCAGTACGTCGCGTGCACGGCCAACACCGACGCGAACAACAACGGCACCGCCGACCAGTGCGAGGCCGCCACCATGCAGGGCTACAGCGCCGAGCAGGTGTCGGGCTCGCAGTGCGACATGGTGATGGCCAAGTGCACGATGCCCTACCGCCAGCGGCGCGTGCGGCCCATCGCGTACTACGTCAACCCCGAGATGCCGCCGCAGTTCCAGAACCACGTGGTCGAGGCCGGCGCCCGCCGCCTCCCCACCGCCACCGACGCGGCCAGCGCCATCGTGCGCGGCCCCTCGGAGGAGATCATCGACACCTGGAACGTCGCGATCATGCGCGCCATCGCCGACGCCCGCGAGGTCGAGTGCCGACGCACCGGCGGCAACCGTGACGCCTGCCACGCGCAGTTCTATGACAGAGGCGACCGCGCGCAGGAGATGGGCGCGTTCCTCGGGCCGCAACCCAAGGCCAGCAACGGGCCCGCGGTGGTGCTCTGCCACAACCCCGTGATGCCCTCCGACCCGAAGCCCGCGTGCCGCGACAACGGCTACCGCGCGCGCCTCGGCGACATCCGCTACAACCACATGACCTACATCCCGGGGCGCAACCGCGCGCCCTTCGGCGGGATCACCCACTGGGGCTATGACCCCCTCACGGGCGAAGTGATCTCCAACGGCGGCCTCACCATGGGCCGCTCGGCGGAGTTCGCCGCCGCGCAGCAGCGCGACTTCGTGCTGATGATGATCGGCGACCTCGAGGTCAGCGACTACGTCGAAGGTGCCGCGTCGCAGTCCTTCGCCCGCACGCTGCGCAACCCCGCGAGCGCCGCCCCCGAGGCGCTCACCTCCGCGCAGATCGCGGCCCGCGCGCGCGCCATCGACACGGCGAACCTCGCGACGAGCACCGGCGCCCGCGCCCCCGCGGCCCGCGAGGCCTCGGCCGCCCTCGAGCACCACGAGCGGCTGCTTTCCACCGCTCGCCCCGTGTCGGCCGACTCGACCCGCGCCGCGCAGCGCTTCCGCGCGCTCTCGACGCAGCTCCAGAACACCTCCCTCGAGGCCGACATGATCGACGAGCACTGGCTCTCGAACCTCGGCTTCGACCCCAGCGCCGCGCGCAACGCGGCCTTCCTCGACCAGGTCTCCCCCCTGCGCCGCATGGACCCCGACACCGCCGAGGGCGCCCGGGGGCAGCTCCAGCAGCGCCTCGAGATGCACGGCTTCTGCTTCCAGGACGTGGGCGCGCCCCCCGTCGTGGGCAGCCAGGACATGCGCGGCGTCGCGCGGTGGTTCCAGGAGCGCTACGGCTCCCTGAGCCGCGAGGAGCGCGCCCGTCGCATCTACGACGACCTGCTCACCGAGTCATACAAGGGCATTCAGCTCCACGAGATCGGGCACTCGCTCGGGCTCTACCACATGCCCCCGTCGAGCTATGACTCGATGAACTACAACCCGCAGTACTGGCAGCTGCGCACGCGCGCGGGCCAGGCCCAGGGCACCTGCCTGCCGACCTGCACGCAGAACAGCTGCAACTCGACGCGCAACGCCGACCGCAACAACGACAACTGCATGGGGCCGCGCTACCTCGACCCGCCCAGCGACGAGGAGCTCGGCATCGCCCCCGCGGGCGCGGCCCACGCGGGGATCAACTACTTCGGCAACACGTCGACGATGGAGTACCAGTGGGAGCGCTTCGGCGAGACCGTCGGGCTCGGCGCCTACGACGTGTATGCCATGGGCATCCTCTACGGCCGCGTCATCGAGACGATGGAGCCCGACACCGCCCGCGGCGGCTTCGCCCCGGCGGACCAGCAGCGCTTCTCCGCGCGCCTGCGCTCGCAGCTCTCGGAGCTCGACCAGATCGACTGGACCGACCCGGTGCTCAACGAGTCGGGCGTGCTGCCGATCCACTACACCGAGCTCGCGCGGCAGATGCGCATCTTCGACCCCTCGCGCTGCCGCCCCGCCACCGCGCAGGAGCGGGAGCGCTACCGCTGGCGCATCGTCGACGGGCAGCTCTGCAGCTTCGCGCCGCGCGACCACGCGGCGATGACCGACTTCGAGAGCACGCCCACCAGCGCGACCTCCGAGCGCGTGGCCCCGATGTGGCGCACGCGGCCTGACGCGCGCACCGGCGGCGAGGTGCTCCGCTGGGGCTACCGCGTGGGCTGGGACATCGCCACGGGATACCCCCACATCAACTACTTCGACCAGGGCGCCGACCCCTACGAGGTCACCCAGTCGATGATCGAGAAGTACCGGCTGACGTACCCGTCGCTGTACTTCCGCCGCGGCCAGCGCGAGTTCGGCCGCATGAGCATTCCCTACTACCTCGCGCGCACGATCTTCCGTCGGCTCCGCGGGTACCACTGGTCCGTCGCGCGCGACACCGCGTACTACTCGCAGGCGTTCTCGTCGGCGCTCTACGAGCGGCTCACGCGCGACGACAACTGGCTGCGCCCGTGGCTCATGGCCGCGCCCGAGATCTTCGACTTCTTCGCCGGCGTGCTGCTGCGCCCCGAGCCCGGTCAGTACGAGCTCGTGACCAACCGCCCGTTGCCCATGGAGACGCGGCCGCTCTTCGACGTGCCCGACCGCTCGAACTCCGAGCCGCAGTTCGAGATCGGCATCGTCGACGGACGCTTCATCGGCGAGGAGTACGACAACACCGCGGGCGGCTCGTGGGACTACCACTCCTACGTGCGCCGCGCGGGGGCGTACCCCGAGAAGCCCCTCGCGGCCATCATGCTCACCGACACCCGGCCGACCTTCAGCAGCATCTCGCGCTCGCTCTTCCTCGACGGGCGCGAGTTCCAGCTGAACTTCCGCAACGACATGCCGCGCGCCTACGACCGCCTCCTCGGCGGCCTGCTCTCCGAGGACTGGGACGCCGTCGCCATGCACGTGCCCCCCGCGCCGCGCATCGACGCCGACGGCAACCTCACCGCCCTCGCGCCGCAGCTGATGCCGCTGTGGACGAACCCCACCCGCACCGACCCCTACGGCGAGCCCCTGCGCCCCACGGGCTCGCGCGTGCTCTTCCCCAACATCGGGTACCGCCAGGAGCTCCCCACGGTCGTCTACTCGATGCTCTTCTCGTCGCTGAACTCGGACCTCACCACGATCCAGAAGCTCCGCATCTGGACCGAGGGCGGCCCCGAGGCGGTGGACGTGCCCGAGGCCGACCGCGTGCGCTTCCGCAACCCCGAGACCGGCGTGGTCTACGTCGCCCGTCGCTACGAGCGCGACCGCGTCGACGGCGTCGAGACCGACCGCGGCATCGCCTCGCGCATGCTCGCGCACGCGAACCTGCTCCTCCGCGA
>JBILLI010000677.1:0-4228 GCA_044376155.1 Polyangiales bacterium | reverse complement strand
CGCGGGCGCGCGCGGCGTCGACGGCCAGCTCGAGAAGGTTCCCTTCGCCGGTCTGCGCGCAGCGGGTGAGCGCGTCGAGGGTGCGCTGCACCGCGGCCGGATCACGCTCCGCCCGCAAGACCCTCAGTCGCTCGATCTGATTGCGGCGCACGGCCTCGTTGTCGACCTTGAGCACCGCGAGGGGCTCCTCGCGGGCGGGCCGCACGCGGTTCACGCCGATGATGGCCTGGCGACCGGTATCGATCCGGGCCTGCGTGCGCGCCGCGGCCTCTTCGATGCGGAGCTTCGGCACGCCCGCCTCGATGGCCTTCACCATGCCGCCCAGCGACTCGATCTCGTCCATGTGCGCCCGCGCCCGCGCGGCGAGGTCGTGGGTGAGCCGTTCGACGAAATAGCTCCCGCCCCACGGGTCCACCGTGCGCGTGGTGCCTGACTCCATCTGCAGTTGGAGCTGGGTGTTGCGGGCGATGCGGGCGGAGAAATCCGTCGGGAGCGCGAGGGCCTCGTCGAGGGAGTTGGTGTGCAGGCTCTGGGTGTGACCCTGCGTCGCCGCCATGGCTTCGACGCAGGTGCGGGCGACGTTGTTGTAGACATCCTGCGCGGTGAGCGACCACCCCGAGGTCTGGCAGTGCGTGCGCAGCGCGAGGCTCTTGGCGCTCTTCGGAGAGAACCCCGCCATGCGCTCGGCCCACAGCAGACGCGCCGCGCGGAGCTTGGCGACCTCGGTGAAGAAGTCCATGCCCACGGCGAAGAAGAACGAGAGGCGGGGGGCGAAGGCGTCGACGTCCATCCCCGCTGCCACCCCGGTGCGCACGTACTCCACCCCGTCGGCGAGGGTGTACGCGAGCTCGAGGTCGGCCGTCGCGCCGGCCTCTTGCATGTGATAGCCCGAGATCGAGATGGAGTTGAACTTCGGCATCTTCTCCGCGGTGTACGCGAAGATGTCGGAGATGATCCGCATGGAGGGCGCGGGCGGATAGATGTAGGTGTTCCGCACCATGTACTCCTTGAGGATGTCGTTCTGGATCGTGCCCGCGAGCTTGTCGGGAGAGACCCCCTGCTCCTCGGCGGCCACGATGTAGAGCGCCATGATCGGGAGCACCGCGCCGTTCATGGTCATCGACACCGACATGCGGTCGAGGGGGATGCCCTCGAACAGCACCCGCATGTCGAGAATGGAATCAATCGCCACGCCCGCCATGCCCACGTCACCCACCACCCGTCGCTGTCGTAGCCGCGGTGGGTGGCCAGGTCGAAGGCCACGCTCACGCCCTGCCCGCCCGCGGCCAGGGCCTTGCGGTAGAAGGCGTTGGAGTCCTCGGCGGTGGAGAAGCCCGCGTATTGCCGCACGGTCCAGGGTTTCTGCACGTACATCGTGGGGTAGGGGCCGCGCACGAAGGGCGCCACGCCGGGCACGCCCCCGAGGTGCGAGACCCCCTCCAGGTCGTCGCGGGTGTAGCGCGCGCGCAGGGTCACCCCCTCGGGGGTCTCCGTGGTCGCGGTCGCCGCGGGGAGGTCTCCCGGCGCGTCGGGGATGTCGTCAAAGCCCAGGGCGCCGTAGTCGGGAATGCGGCTCATCGCACACCTTCGAGGATCATGTTCATCGTCGCCACCGCGTCGCACCCGAGATAGATGAAGTCGCTCACGCCGGCCTCGCGCAGCGCGCCCTCCAGCGGCCCCGGCCGCCCCGCGAGGATCACCCGCTGACACCCACCTTCCCGCAGAGCGCGGGCCGTGGCGGCGGCCTCGGCGGCGTAGCGCTCGTCACTCCCGCAGAGGCACACCACGGGCACGTCGGGGAGCGCGTCGACCTCGCGGGTGTACACCGCGAAGGCCGCGAAGAACTGGGCCGCGAAGGCTGCGCGGGCGCGGTGCTCCGCGGGGGGGCCGAGGGTGAGCAGCACGCACTCCTTCTTGGTCGTCTCGGCGCGGTCGCGAATCGCCTCGAAGCGCTCGCCGTCGCGGTGCGGCACCAGCGCGGGCGCGGGGGGCGCGGGCGGAGACACCGGGCGCGCAGGCAGGGTCTCGTCGAGGTTGGCGAACTCCGACACGCCCAGCACGGCCTCGCGACGTCGGTCGAGGAGCGCCGCGCGCTTCGCCCACGCGGCCTCGTAGCGCGCGCGCAGGGTGCCGTCGGTGAGAAGGGCCGAGACGCCGCCGTCGCGCTCCATCGCGGTGAAGCGCGCCCACGCCTCGCGGGCCAGGGCGTGGGTGCGATGTTCGAGGGCGTACGATCCCCCCGCGGGGTCGAGCACCCGCGCGAGGTGGCTCTCGTCGCGCAGCACCAGCGCGGTGTTGCGGGCCGCGCGACGTCCCAGCGGAGAGCGCGCGGAGAGCGCCTCGTCGAAGGCCCGCGGGGTGATGTACTCCGCGCCGCCCACCATCGCCGCGAAGACCTCGGTGGTCACGCGCAGGAGGTTCACCCACGGGTCGCGCTGGCTCAGCGTGCGCGTGGCGCACACCGCGTGGAGCCCGTGCAGGGCCGTGTCGGGGGCGCCCGCCGCGGCCAGGAGCTTGTGCCAGAGGGTGCGCAGTGCGCGGAGCTTGCAGAGCTCGCCGAAGGTGTCGCGCCCCACGGCGACCTGCGCGGTGAGGGCGGACGCGGCGACGGAGAGTTCGATGCCCGCGTCGGTGAGCGCGCGGAGGTAGGCGGCCGCGACCGAGAGGGCGAACGCGAGCTCGTCGGCGGCGTCGGCGCCCGCGGCGTGGACCGCCAGGGTCGACACGCGGGCCACGGGCACGCCCGGCAGCGCGCGGGCGGTGTCGACGAGCCAGGTGAGCGCGTCGGGCAGGGCCGCGGGCGAGAGGGCGCCGGTGGCGAGCAGCCCCAGGGGATCGGCCGCGAAGACCGCCGCGGGCCGCGGGACATCCCCCGGTCGCGCGTCGAGGATCAGGGCGATCTCGCGGGTGAGCGCGGGGCGCAGGGCCTCGACGTGCCGCGTGTCGAGCCAGAGCGCGTCGGCGCCCCCCGCGAGGTCGTCGCGCGCGAGGTCCGCCGAGGGCTCGTCGATGCGCATGCACACGCGCGGTGTGACGGGCGTCGCGCGCGGTCCGCGGGTGTAGGGCGCGGCGCCGGGCACGCCCGGGTCCCAGGGCACATCGGTGTAGAGGGGGTGGAGGGAGATCCCTTCAGGGGTCTCGGTGACCAGGGCCTTCTCGAAAGAGGCGCCCTTGAGGTCTTTCTCCACCAGGGCGCGCCAGGCGGCGAGTGCGTCGGGGTTCATGGTCTGACCGTGGGGTGCGGGGGTCACATGTTGCGGCGGTATTGCCCGCCGACCTCGTAGAGCGCGCGAGAGATCTGCCCGAGGGTGCACACCTTCGTGGCCTCCATGAGCGACGCGAAGACGTTCTGGTGGTCGAGGGCGGCGCGCTGCACCGCGCGCAGGGCGTCGGGGGCGCGGTCGGCGTTGCGCTGCCAGAAGGCGTCGCGGGCGGCGATGGCGTAGTCCTTCTCGTCGGTGTGCGCGCGGATCACCTCGGGCGGCTGCACCGTCGGGCTGCCCCTGGGGTCGAGGAAGGTGTTCACCCCGATGATGGGCAGCGCGCCGTTGTGCTTCAGGGTCTCGTAGTGCAGCGACTCGTCCTGGATCTTCGATCGCTGGTACATCCGCTCCATGGCCCCGAGCACCCCGCCGCGCTCGGAGATCGCGCGGAACTCCGCGAGCACCGCGGCCTCGACGAGGTCGGTGAGCTGTTCGATGACGAACGACCCCTGACCCGGGTTCTCGTTCTTGCTCAGCCCGAACTCCTTGTTGATCACCAGCTGAATCGCGAGGGCGCGGCGCACGCTCTCCTCGGTGGGCGTGGTGATGGCCTCGTCGTAGGCGTTGGTGTGCAGCGAGTTGCAGTTGTCGTTGAGCGCGAGCAGCGCCTGCAGCGTGGTGCGAATGTCGTTGAACGCGATCTCCTGCGCGTGCAGCGAACGGCCCGAGGTCTGGATGTGGTACTTCAGCTTCTGGGAGCGCTCGTTGCCGCCGTACTTGTCGCGCAGGGCGCGGGCCCAGATGCGCCGGGCGACGCGTCCGAGCACGGCGTACTCGGGGTCCATCCCGTTGGAGAAGAAGAACGAGAGGTTGGGCGCGAAGTCGTCGATGTGCATCCTCCGGGAGAGGTAGTACTCGACAAAGGTGAAGCCGTTCGAGAGGGTGAACGCGAGCTGGGAGATGGGGTTCGCCCCGGCCTCGGCGATGTGGTAGCCCGAGATCGACACCGAATAGAAGTTCCTCAC
>JBILLI010000676.1:0-4230 GCA_044376155.1 Polyangiales bacterium | reverse complement strand
CGGGACCTCCTGCTGCAGCTCCTGCGCGAGGGACTCCACCGCGGCGTCGCGGGCGGCGCGCACGGCGGCGCGGGTGTCGGCGTCGAGCTCCCCGTCGAGCCACGCGGCCACGGACCACGCCAGCGCGGCGTGGCGGGTCTCGTCGTCGGCGATCACGTCCATCACCGCGCGCACCGCGGGGTCCTCGGCGCGCTCGCGCTGGTAGTGCGCCACGAGGGCGCCGAAGGTCTCGCGCACGCAGCCCTCCACGGCGTTCTCGCGCGCGAGGGCCGCGCGGTCACGGAGCGCCACCTCGGGCAGCACCACGGGCGGGACCTCGGCGCCGCGGGCGCGGGCGAGGGCGCGGGTGATGCGGGCGTGTCGCCGCTCCTCCTCGGCCGAGCGCATCGCGTCGCGCACGAGGGACGCCGGGGCGCCGTGCGCGGTGAGCTCCGCGCCGAGCGTGCGAAAGGCCACCACCGAGGCGGCCTCGAGCTGCGCGGCGGCGGCGAAGTACCGACCGACCTCGTCGCCGCACTCCGTCGCGAGGGCCGCGAAGCCCTGGGTGCGACGGCCGATGGCGCAGGTCGCGCAGTTCACGATCACCTCGCGGGCCCCCGGGCTGCTGCGGTAGGCGTTGCACGCGAAGGGGCGGTCGCCGTTGGGGAAGGCGGGCGCGCAGAGGCGGGCGCACTGGTCCATGTTCAGGGCGACGTTCTCCATGCCGTCGGGGAGCTCGGCGATGCCGCAGCTGTAGGTCACCCGCTCGGCGCACGTCGAGATCGTCGGGGTGACCGCGCAGCCCGTGTCGCTGGGGGCCGGAACGTCCTGCGCGACCGGGACATCCCGCGCGACGGGCACGTCGGTGGCGATGGGCACGTCGGGCACGACCGGGACATCGGGCACGACGGGGACATCGGGCACGACGGGGACGTCACGCGCGACGGGGACGTCACGCGCGACGGAGACGTCACTCGCGACGGGGACGTCACTCGCGACGGACGCGTCCTGGGTCACCGCGGCGTCGGTGGTGTTGACCACGGTGCCGCCGCAGCCCGCGACGGGCATGGCCAGGGCCACCAGGATCCCGCGGAACAACCGCCGCAGCTCGTCTGCCTCGCTCTTCATGTCAGTGCCTCCATGTGTTGCATCTCGTTGGGGGACAGTTGATTCCACGCGCCCACGGCGTCGACGCCGAGGCGCCCGAAGCGCGGCTTCCAGTCGCGGGTGAGGGTGCGTCGCACGACCTCGGCGTAGCGCGCGGGGGCGATGAGGCCCCAGGCGCGGTCGCCCTCGGCGATGTGGTCGTACTTCTGCGCGAAGGCCGGCGCATAGCTCGCCCGCACCCGCGCGAAGTACCCCGGGAGCTCGCGCCCGAGCAGCGCGCGCACGGCCGCCGCGTGGGGGCCGTCGAGGAGCCAGGTGAGCAGGGTCCAGCCGAAGTCCCGATGGCGCACTTCGTCGCGCAGGATGCGGTCGAGCGCGCGCCGCGCCACGGGCACCGTGCACCCCTCGCGGAGCTGCTTGAACAGCGGCACGGCCACGGTCTCGCCGAGGCAGAACGCGTCCACCCCGACCCGCGCGATGGCGAGCTCCAGGGGCTCCGCGGGGTTCAGCGGGAGCTGCAGCGACTCGCGCGAGAGGGCAGGCGCGCCCGATCCCCCCGCGGCGACGAAGGTCTCCATGGAGAGGTCGGCGTGGTCGATCTCGTCGGCCGCGATGCGCAGCCCCCCGAGGATGAGGTCGGGCGACGCGCCCGCCTGGGTGAGCCAGAGGGTGAGGTGCTGGGTGAGCGCCGACGAGCGGTACTCCGCCTCGACGCGGTGGAGCCACTCGGTGCGCACGAGGTCCGACGCGGGGGACGCGCTCATCGCCGCGGAGGGTAGCGCCACGGGCGTCTTGCGTGCACGCAGTTGCGCGGGGGGAGGGCTCACGCACCGTGAGAGAGCAGCCCCCGTGCCGTGCTCGGTGCGCGCGAGAACGTCTTGAATTCGAGGTGTTTCTGTTGTGCCAGATTCGCGCGAAGGTGGCACACCGCGGCGCCCACGGCAGGGCGTCGTGGGGGGCGGATCAGAGGCAGCGGGGGGAGGGGTAGACCACCCGCACGTTGCGCACGTCGTGGCGCGCGGAGAGGTCCCCGGTGGCGGCGCCGAAGCCGAGCCAGTACGAGGTGGTGGAGGTGAGCCCCGGGAGGCTCACGCCGGTGATGTGCGTCTGCCCCTGCACCGAGACCTCCACGACGCCGCGGACCAGTCGCACGACCATGGGGTGCCACGCGTTGTCGACCACGTCGAAGGGCAGGTCGCCGCTCACCCGCAGGGGGTTCGGCGTGCCCAGCGCGGGCTCGCACACCGCGAGGGTGTTCACGCCCACGTGGTTGCCGTTGGCGTCCATGCAGGTGTTGTTGTTGAACACGTCGAGCTCCACGCCCCAGCCGTCGAGGCCCACCACGCCGAAGCCGCTGCCGCCGCGTCCCACGACGTTGTTGCCCGTGCGCTGCAGCGCGAGCGAGAGCCCGTCGGCGCGGGTGCCGCCGCCCACGCGGAACTCGAATTCCACCGTGACATCATCGCCGCTCAGCGGGTTGGCGTACCACACCGTGCCCGCCTGCCCGCGCGTCGCGGGGACGAGGGCCACCGAGCCCGTGGTGGCGTCCCAGGCGGCCGCGCCGTTGAGGTTCCAGCGCGCGGGCGCGGTGCCGCCCATGGGCAGGGAGATCGATGCGCCGCAGACCCCGGTGCTGCAACGGTTCGCGCACGCGCCGCAGTTCGCCGGGTCGGCGCCGAGGTTCACCTCGCAGCCGTCGGCGGGGTCGCGGTTGCAGTCGTTGAAGCCCGCGGCGCAGGCCCCGCCGCAGACGCCGGCGTTGCACGCGGCCGTCGGGATGTTGTTGCGCGAGCACGCGTTGCGGCACCGCCCGCAGTTCGCGAGGTCGGTGCTGAGGTTCACCTCGCAGCCGTTGGCGGCGTTGCCGTCGCAGTCGGCGAAGCCCGTGGCGCAGGCCCCGATGGCGCATCCGCCCGCGCGGCACACGGCCGTGGCGTTGGCCAGGGGACCGCACGCGCGCCCGCACGCGCCGCAGTGCGCGAGGCTGGTCTGGGTGTCGGCCTCGCAGCCGTTGGTCGCGTTGCCGTCGCAGTCCGCGCGGCCGGTGGTGCAGGTCGCGCGGCACGCGCCCGCGGCGCACGCGACCGTCGCGCCGTCGCGGGCGGGGCAGGCGTTGCCGCAGGATCCGCAGTTGGCGGCGCTCGTCTGGGGGTCGACGCACGCGCTGCCGCACCGGAGCTCGTTGCTCGCGCAGCCGCTGGTGCAGCGGGTGGCGCCGCCCGCGGCGGTGCAGAGGGGCGTACCTCCCGTGCAGGCGTTGTTGCACGCGCCGCAGTGGGCCGTGCTCGTGAGCGACGCCTCGCAGCCGTTGGTCGCGTTGCTGTCGCAGTCGGAGAAGCCCGGCGCGCAGGTGCGCTGGCACGCGCCGCTGACGCACGACCCGGTGGCGTTGGCCGCGCCCGCGCAGGTGTTGCCGCAGCGGCCGCAGTGGGCCGCGCTGCGGGCGAGCTCGACCTCGCAGCCGTCGGCGGGGTCGTTGTTGCAGTCGGCGAAGCCCGCGTTGCAGGTGAACCCGCAGGCGCCCGCGGCGCAGGTGGGGGCGGCGTTGGCGCGGGCGGGGCAGGCGTTGTCGCAGCCGCCGCAGTGGGTCAGGGCGGTGCGCAGGTCGACCTCGCAGCCGTTGGCCGATTGCGCGTCGCAGTTGCCGAAGCCCGTGGCGCAGGCGCTCACCGCGCAGGCGCCGTCGGCGCAGCGGGGGGTGGCGTTGGCGAGGGCGCAGGAACGTCCGCAGGCACCGCAGTGGCTCACGTCGCTGCGGGTGCGCTGGCAGGCGCCCGTGCAGCACGACTCCCCCTCGGGGCACCCGCGCGTCATGGAACACCCTGGGACGCAGGCGTTTCCGTTCATGCACAGGTTGCCCAGGGGGCAGTCGTTGTCGTCGCGGCAGGTGACGCACACGCGGCGGTTGAGGTCGCAGCGCAGGGCCGCGCCGCCGTCGCTCCGCCCGCAGGCGCTGTCGTCGCGACAGCCCGTCACGCAGCGGTTGTTGTTGCAGTACGAGCCCGCGCCGCAGGTGTCTTCGCTGGCGCTGCACGCGACGCAGCGGCCGGTGCCGCGGTCGCACACGGGGGTGGCGCCCGCGCACTGCGTCGAGCTGGTGCAGCCCGCGTCGGTGATGTCTGCGGCGTCGGTGACGTCGCGGGC
>JBILLI010000675.1:0-4234 GCA_044376155.1 Polyangiales bacterium | reverse complement strand
TCGCGCCGGTCCCCGCCGCCCGCCCCGCGCCCGCGTTGCGTCCGGCGCCCGTCGCGCCCGCGCCGACCGCCGCCGCGCCCGTCGTGGGCAACGCGCCGGGGCAGTTCAACGCACCCGGGCAGCGGGCGAACCCCGCGCCGGGCATCGGGTCGGTGCGCGAGGCCGCGGGCCAGGGCGCGAACATTCACGACTTCGAGCCGGGCATCGAGTACCAGGCGCTCCCGCCCGGCGCGCGGATCACCTTCAACCTCCAGGACGCCGACCTCCCCGACCTGGTGCGCGCGATCGGCAACATCACCGGGCGGCGCTTCATCATCCCGGGCAAGGTCCGGTCGATCAAGACCACGATCTACTCGCCCACCAAGGTGACCCCGGGCGAGGCCTACCAGGCCTTTCTCTCGGTGCTGCAGGTGAACGGGATGACCGTGATCCCCTCGGGGCGCTACCTCAAGATCGAGGAGAGCACGGGCATCGCGACGCAGGCCGTGCCCACCTACACCGCGGGCGAGTCGGCCCCGGGCGATGACCGCTACGTCACCCGCATCGTACGCCTCGCGAACATCGCGACCGAAGAGGCCGCGACGGTGCTCGGGCACTTCAAATCCCGCGACGGCGACATCACCCCCCACGCGGCCACGAACGCGCTGATCATCACCGACACCGGCGCGAACATCCGGCGCATGGTGCAGATCCTGGGCGACATCGACGTGCCCAGCGTGGGCGAGCAGATCTGGGTCGAGCCCGTGCACCACGCGCTCGCGAGCGAGCTCGCCACGCGGCTCACCGAGATCCTCTCGGGCGGCGCCGGCGGGTCGAGGCCCGCGGGGGCGGCGGCGCCCGCGGGGACGGGCATCTCGCGCATCCTCCCCGATGACCGCACGAACTCCCTGGTGATCCTCGCATCGCAGCGGATGTACCTCCGGGTGCTGGAACTCCTGCGCCGACTCGACACGTCCATTCAGGGCGAGGGCCAGGTGCGGGTCCTGCGCTTGCAGCACGCCACCGCCGACGAGGTCGCCACCACCCTCAACGCCGTGGCCAACGGCGGCCGCACCGGCGGCACCCAGGCGGGTCAGTCGAGCCGCGGGACCAACGCGGTCTTCGAGGGCCCCGTGCGCATCAGCGCCGACAAGCCCAGCAACGCGCTCATCATCACCTCCTCGCCGCGGGACTACGTGAGCCTCCGGCGGGTCATCGACGAGCTCGACCGCTCGCGGCGGCAGGTGTTCATCGAGGCCGTGGTGATGGAGCTCTCGGTGAACCGCTCGAACACCCTCGGGCTGAACTTTCACGGCGCGCTGCCCCTCGACGCGACCGGCAACAACGGCGTGGCCATCGGCGGGTTCAACGCGCTCAACAGCATCCTGCTCGGGCAGGACGCGCTCTCGGGCCTCGCGCTCGGCGTGCGCGGGCCGCAGCTCGCGGGGTCGCAGAACCTCCTGCCGGGCGTCGGGATCTCGCTCCCGACCTTCGGCGTGACGCTCAACGCGCTCGCCAGCAGCGGCGACGCGAACGTGCTCTCGACCCCGCACATCCTCGCCACCGACAACTCCCCTGCGGACATCAACGTGGGGCAGAACGTGCCGCTGCAGACCAACGTCGGCGGCATCGGCGGCCTCGCGGGCCTCGCGGGCGGCGCCTCGGGCGCGGCCGGCGCGGGCCTCGCGGGCCTCGCGGGGCTCGGGCTCGGCGGCGGCTTCGCGGCGCCCCGGCAGGACGTGGGCACGAAGATCCGCATCACGCCGCACGTGAATGACTCCGACGAGGTGCGCCTGGAGATCGACGAGGAGATCTCCGAGGTGGGCGCGAGCTCGGGCGGGCAGCTCGGCGCGGTGACCATCAACCGCCGCACGGCCAAGACCGTCGCCGTGGTGCAGGACCAGAACACCGTGGTCATCGGCGGGCTCATCCGCACGGCCGACACGCAGAGCGAGGAGCGGGTGCCCATCCTGGGTGACATCCCCATCCTCGGGGCGCTGTTCCGCCGCACCACGCGCACGCAGCAGCGCAGCAACCTGCTGCTGTTCCTGACGCCCTACGTGATCCGCGACCAGAGCGACCTGCGGCGCATCTTCGAGCGCAAGATGCGCGAGCGGCAGGAGTTCCTCGACCGCTACTTCGTGTTCTCCGACCAGGCCGACTACGAGCCCCCGCGGGACTACACCCGCACCAACGGTCTCGTGGAGGAGATCCGTCAGTCCATCCGCGAGCTCCGCGCCCGCGCCGAGTTCGAGTCCTCGAACCGCCCGCGCATCCCGCCCCCGCACGCGCCCTCCGAGGCCATCGACCTCCCGGCCGACCTCCGCCGCTCCGGGAGCGCCGGCTCGCCCACGGCCATCGCCCCATCGTCGGTGACCGCCCCGCTGCTCACCACGCCGCTCCCCATCCTCGCGCCCGGGCTCGCCGCGCCGCAATGACCGCCTCAAGGGAGCCGCCCACGTGTTGAGCACCGCGCACTACATGGCCGAGGTCTTCCGGCGTCACCGCGTGGTGTCACCCGAGGTCCTCGACGAGGCCCTGGCCAGCGCCGAGCGCGCGGGCTCGCTGCTCGAAGCGCTCGCGCGGGCGGGCGTCGACGAGGGCCCCCTCGCCCTCGCCCTCGCCACCGAGTCGGGCATGCCCTACGCGACGCAGCTCCCCAAGACCGACGAGCTCCCCGTCACCCTGCTCAAAGACGCGGGCTTCGACTTCAGCTTCGCCCGCACGCACCAGATCATGCCCGTGCGCGAGCTCGACGGCGGCACCCTCGTGGTCGCCTGCGGCAACCCCCTCGACACCTTCGCGCTCGACGACCTGCGCATGGTGCTCGGGCGCAACCTCGAGCCCCTCGCGACCACGCCCACCCTCGTGCTCGACGCGATCAACCGCGCGCAGGCCGAGGTCAACCGCACCAACGAGCTCACCAGCGCGGGCGACGGCGACGGCGACGAGCGCGCCGACATCCTCGAGAGCGACGAGGACGCGCAGATCATCCGCTGGGTGAACTCGCTCTTCGTCGAGGCCGTGAAGGAGCGCGCCAGCGACATCCACATCCAGCCTGACAACGGCGTGGTGGTGGTGCGCTACCGCATCGACGGCACGCTCTACCAGGTGCGCACCGCGCCCAAGTCCGTGCTGCCCAGCATCGTGGCCCGCATCAAGATCATGAGCGGGCTGAACATCGCCGAGAAGCGCCTGCCGCAAGACGGGCGCATCGGGTTCAAGATCGGCGCGAAGGACATCGACATCCGCGTCTCGACCATCCCCGTGGGCCAGGGCATCGGCGAGCGGGTGGTCATGCGCATCTTGAACAAGGCCAGCGTCATGCTGGAGCTCACCGACCTCGGCTTCGCGCCCGACCGCCTTGAGCTCATGCACGACCTCATCCAGCGGCCCGAGGGGATCATCCTCGTCACGGGGCCCACGGGGTCGGGCAAGACCACCACGCTCTACGCGTGCCTCAACAAGGTCAACAGCCCCGACATCAACATCCTCACGGCCGAGGACCCGATCGAGTACGACATCGGCGGGCTCTCGCAGATGCAGGTGAACCCCAAGATCGGGCTCACCTTCGCGTCGTGCCTGCGCGCGTTCCTCCGGCAAGACCCCGACGTGATCATGGTGGGCGAGATTCGCGACAAGGAGACCGCCGAGATCGCGGTGCACGCGTCGCTCACGGGCCACCTGGTGCTCTCGACCATTCACACCAACGACGCCGCGGGCGCGCTCACCCGCCTGGTGGAAATGGGCATCGAGAACTTCCACCTCACGTCGTCGCTGCTCGCGATCCTCGCGCAGCGGCTGGTGCGCGTGCTCTGCCAGAAGTGCAAGGAGCGGTGGACGCCCCGGGACGTGGACCTCGCCCGCCTCGGGGTGGACCGCACGCGCATGTCGGCGCGCATCCACCGCCCCGAGACCCGCTACGCCCGCTCGGCCTTCGGCGGCTCCCCCGCGGGGCAGGTCGCGCGCGACTGGGTCGAGGGACGTCCCATCACCCTCTTCAAGGCCGTGGGCTGCCCGGACTGTCAGAAGACGGGGTACCAGGGCCGCACGGGCATCTACGAGCTCCTGCTGATCACCGACGCGGTGCGCGGGCTCGTGCTGAAGAACAGCGACTCGCCCACGGTGCGCCGCGCGGCGGTGGAAGAGGGCATGGACACCCTGCGCGACGACGGCATTCGCAAGGTCTTCGAGGGGCACACCACGCTGGAGGAGGTCCTCGCGGCGACGCAGGACGAGGTCTGACCGACGATGG
>JBILLI010000674.1:0-4240 GCA_044376155.1 Polyangiales bacterium | reverse complement strand
GCTTCTCTTCGGTGGCCTCTGCGGGCTTCTCTTCGGTGGCCTCTGCGGGCTTCTCTTCGGTGGCCTCTGCGGGCTTCTCTTCGGTGGCCTCTGCGGGCTTCTCTTCGGTGGCCTCTGCGGGCTTCTCTTCGGTGGCCTCTGCGGGCTTCTCCGCGGGCTTCTCGTCGACGGGCTCCGCCGGCTTCGCGTCGGCGCTCTCGGCGAGAGTCACCTCAGGGGCGTCGCTGTGCGCGGCGTCGTCCGTCGGGGGCTTGTCGGCGTCGGCGCTCATCGCGCGCCGTTCCCGCTCGCGCGAGGTCCCGCGTCGAAGCGGAAGAGGTGGTGGCCGACGCGGAAGACGTCTCCGTCGGCCACCTCGCGCTCGCCGCGGAACTGCACCAGCGTCCCGTTGGAGCTCCCGAGGTCTCGCACCACGACCTTGCGGTGCGCGCGGTCGAGCTTGAAGGTCGCATGCCGTCGGCTCAGGAAAACGTCGTCGGTGAACACCACGTCGCCAGACTCGCGGCCGATGACGGTCTCGTCGCGGTAGAGGTGGATCACATCGCGCGGCACACCCTCGCTGGTGAGCTGCACCAGCCGCGCGACCCGCGGCTGCTCGGGCGTGCCGAAGAGCATCACGCCGTAGTGCATCACCGGCCCGAGCGAGAGCTCGCCGTCGGTCAGCACCTCGAGCTTCAGCACCTGCTGCCCCGCGAGGAGCACGTCGCCGTGGTGGAGTTCGACCGGCTCGCGGATGCGCAAGAACACCCCGTTCACCGACCCGAGGTCGCGGAGGTAGTAGCGCTCGCCGCGCTTCTGGATCCGCGCGTGCCGGGGAGAGAGGTAGGGGTCGTCGGGGAGGGTGATGTTCCCCTCGTAGCGCCCGATGTCAGTCACCGCGTGGGCGAGGCGGTGCACGGGGCCCTCAGAGCCGTCTTTGAGGATCGTGACGATCTGCGCGGCAGCGACGCCCGGCGCGGCGCCGAAGCTGTCGGTGCGAGACTCGACCCGCGTGGGCGGGAGGTTCGGCCCCTGCGGCACCGGGGCTTGCGGCGCGGGGGCTTGCGGCGCAGGGGCTTGCGACGCGACCGGGGCTGGCGCGGCGCTCACCGGCAGCAGCGCCGCGGCGGGCGGGGCGGAGAGCACGGGCGAGGGGGTCACGGTGGTGCCGCCACCCGGCGCCGTCGCGAGGTGCTCGCCGCCAGGGAGGCCCGCGCCACACATCGTGCAGAAGCGCACCGTGGCGAGGTTCTCGGCGTTGCAGCGGGTGCAGCGCACGGCCCCTCCGGCGGCGACGGGCGACGGCGCGCCTTGCGTGGTCACCTCCGGCGTCGCCGCCGCGGGTGGAAAGGGCGCCGGCACCGCAGGGAGGGGGCCGGTTTCACGTAGCTTCTGCCCGCAGTCGAGGCAGTAGATCGCGCCCGGAGGGTTCTGGCGCCCGCAGTTCCCGCAACTCATCGCTGTCGAGGATTGCACACCGCCGCGACGGCGCGCGTCAAGGCAATGCGTGCGCGACGCCGCGGTCAGCGGTAGTGGTAGGCGAGCGCGAGGTGGAGGGTGCCCGACACGGTGGCGACCCCGCCGTCGCTGCGCAGCACGCCGTCGCCGGTGTCGAAGGGCAGAAAGCGCAGGGCCTCGACCCGGGCAATGAGCCCGAGGTTGAAGAACGCGCTGAGGTTGTAGCTCACGCCCGCGGAGCCGCCGAGCGCGAGGCCCGCGGTGATCGCGCCGAAGCGCTCGCCGTAGACCGCGAGGCCGCCGTGCACGCCGACGAAGGCCTCGAAGTTCGTGCGGGTGGTCCAGAGCACCCAGCGGTGCTCCACGCGGACCTGCTGGAGGGTGGCCGAGGCGAAGATGTTCCGGGCGTTGCGCACGGTGAGGTCGTAGGCGACGAGCCACTCGCGCTCGGGCACGTAGCGGCGGCCGTAGCCGAAGAAGATCCCGCCGCCGCCGCCGATGGGGCACGCGTCGTCACCCTCGGGGCAGAGGCTGTCGGCGTGCAAGAGAAGGGAGCTTGAGAGACCGCCCTGCACGAAGGTGAAGGGGATGAACACCGCCGACGGGGGCGGCGCGCGCCCCTCTGCGTGGCCCGCAGCGGGGGCCGCGAGGGCCGCGGCGAGGGCGAGCATGGGGGCGGGTCGACGAAGCACCGCAGGGACGATACACCGACCGGACGCAGCGTCGGCGCGCGTCGTCGCAGAGGCCGTCTGCACGCGGCGAAAAGCGCCCGCGCGGAGATTGTTGACAACGCTCGCGGGGGTGTGGTTAGCACCCTCGCGAAACGAGGAACGCAGAGCGATGGAGATCCTTCTCGACCGAAGAGCAGTGAAGCAGATCCGCCTGTCGGCGCAGGACGCCGTCGAGGAGGGTGACACCGAGACGCTCCGCGACGACATCCTCGACGCCTTCAGCGAGGATCAGGTCGAGGAGATCGAGCGCCGCATCGACACGGACTTCTACGACTTCCTGGGCGACACCCTGGAGGAGTGGGCCGGCGAAGACATCGACGAGCTCTTCGACCTGCTGGAGTCGCAGCTCGCGGACGTGGGCATCGAGCTGAAGCTCGAGACCGTCGACGCGGGCGACGACGACGAGGAGGCCGACGACGACTTCGAGGACGACGACGACCTCACCGACGACGACGACGCCGAGCCCCTCAAGGACGACGACGAGGACTGATCCTCCGTCGCCTACGGCCCCCTCGCAGGGCGCGCGGCACACCCCGCCCTCGCGCCCTGCCCCCCGCACTGCAGCGCCAGTCCCTCTGCCCTCCGCGCCCGCGGGCTGCACGGCAGCTCCGCGAAGAGCCTCTGCCACAGCGCGCAGGCCTCCGTGGGCGACGTGGGCTCCAGCATCGATGCGCACTCCGCGAGGGCGTCGTCGCGCAGGGTGCTGTGCGTGAGGCGGTCGAAGACGAAGCGGTACGCCTCCGCCGCCCGCGCGGGGTCGCGAAGCTCGTCGCGGTAGATCCTCGCGCGCAGCATCGCCGCCTCGGGCATGCGCGGGCCGGTGTAGCTCCCCACAAACCACGAGGTGGTCCACGGCGCGAAGAGCGCGTCGAGGGCCGCCACCGCGCCGCGCGGATCACCCGCCGCGAGGCGCAACCGCGCGAGCGCGAGGTGGCCGTCGTCCCAGTGGGGGTTGTGTCCGAAACCCCTGCGGGAGAAGAGGTCCTGCCACATCTGGGTGGCCTCGTCGCGCGCTCCGAGGGCCGCGAGGCGCGACGCGAGGAGGTGCGCCACCGCGGGGTCGAGGTCAGTGTCGCGCAGCCGCGCGTCGGCGTGCATCGCGCGCAGCCACGCGACCGCACCGAGGTCATCACGGGCCTCGTCGAAGAGACGCAGGCGGTGGTCCAGCGCGCGGCGACCGCTGCCGCGTTGCGGGTGCGCGACGACCAGCGCGTCGAGGCTCGCGACGGCGCGCGCGCGGTCGTCTCCCCGGTCACGATCGAGCCGAAGCAGCGCGGCCTCCAGCGACGCGCGGGCGGCGATGGGCGGGTGCACGCCGTCGCGGGCGAGGGTGTCCAGCGCGTCGAGCGCGCGGTCGAGGTGCCCCGCACGAAGGAGCGCGTCCGCGGCACGGTAGCGGGCATCGTCGGCGTCGCGCGCGCGGTCGGCCAGGGGAGCCGCCTCGGTCCAGCGTGTCGCGGCCTCGTCGTGCCGTCCCGCATGCGCCGCCCGGGACGCGCGGGCGGAGGCTTCAACGTACGCCGCGGGGCGGGGTCGCGCGCAGGCCGCGGAGAGCAGCGCGCTCGAGAGCGCGAGCGCGCGGAGGTGGGCGAGGCAGAGGCGCACGCGAGGGAGGTATCATGTCGCGCGGGTGCGCGAAGGGCTTGCCTCGCGTCGCGCGGGCGTGTATGGTGCGCGTCCCTTTGTCGCCCTAGCTCAGTTGGTAGAGCAGCGGTTTCGTAAACCGCAGGTCGTGGGTTCGAGTCCCATGGGCGGCTCCAGAACGCAGCGTTGATTCCGGGGGGAGTCGGCGCTGCGGTGGTGGCGGTCACACTTGACGCCACCCACCAACCGCGCCGTACACCCGTGGCATGGCGCTGCTCGACGGACTCGACGCTGTGGACTGGTCCCGTTACCGCCACGCCTACGGCCCGGCGACGGACGTGCCCGGCCTGCTCCGCGCCCTCGCGCACGACGAAGCCGCGAGCGAGGAGCTGCGCGCCCACGCAGCGTCCCGCGGCAAACACGTGTCCGACACGGTCACGTGGATCCTCTGGGGCAACGTCTACCACCAGGGCAGCGTGTGGGGCGTC
>JBILLI010000104.1:0-15115 GCA_044376155.1 Polyangiales bacterium | reverse complement strand
GACCGCGCGGGCAGCGTGCGCGCGTCGGAGGAGGCCGCCGCGGATCGTGACGTCGCCCGGGCGGCCGTGGTCGCGGCCAGGGCTCGCAGCGCGCGCCTCGCGTCGGCGCCGCTGGAGAGCGACGTCGCCCTCACGATCCGCGCGACGGCGGAGGGCGTGATGCGGCAGGTGTTCGTCTCCGACGGTCAGGCGGTGGCCGCGGGGGCGCCGCTCGGCGAGGTCGTCGCGAGTGATCCGCTGTGGCTCCGGGTGCCCGTCTTCGTGGGAGATCTTGGGGAGATCGACGGGCGCTCCGCGGCCGCCATGCGACTTCGCGTGGACGAGCGTACGCGCGTCGCGGCGCCCGTGCGCGGCCCGCTCACGGCGGACCCCACGGCGGCCACCACGGACCTCTTCTACGCCGTCGAGAACCGCGACGGCGCGCTGCGTCCCGGGATGCGCGCGCTGCTGACGGTCCCGCTGCGCGCGGAGGAGGACGCGGTGACGATCCCGGTCTCGGCGATGGTGTACGACCTGGAGGGTGGCGTGTGGGTCTACGCCGTGACGCGCGCGGGCACCTACGCGCGTCGTCGCGTCGCGCTCGCGCGCACCGTCGGCGACCTCGCGGTGCTCTCTCGAGGGCTCGCGGGGGGTGAAGAATTGGTGACCGTGGGGGCGGCGGAGCTCTACGGCACCGAGTTCGGCGCGGGGCACTGACATGCGCGAGCTGCTCAGCACGGTGCTCAGACTCCGGGCCATCGTGGCGCTCGCCGCGGTGGTCTTCATCGTCGCGGGCGCGTGGTCGGCGAGGAACACACCGATCGATGTGTTCCCCGAGTTCGCGCCGCCGAGGGTGGAGATTCAGACCGAGGCGCCGGGGCTCTCCAGCACCGAGGTCGAGTCGCTGGTCTCGGTGCCCCTGGAGAACGCGCTGCTCGGGGTGACCGGGCTGAGCACCCTGCGCTCGAAGTCGGTGCTCGGGCTCTCGTCGGTGCTGCTGATCTTTCGCGAGGGCACCGACCTCATGGTGGCCCGCGCGCTGGTGCAGGAGCGGGTCACCCGCGCGGCGTCGCAGTTGCCCAGTACGGCGCGGCCGCCGGTGATCCTCGCGCCGCTGTCATCCACGAGCCGGGTGCTGAAGGTCGGGGTGTGGTCCGACGGGCTGTCGCAGATGGAGCTCACCGACGCGGTGCGGTGGATCGTGCGCCCGCGGCTCATGGCCGTGCCCGGCGTCGCCAACGTCGCGATCTGGGGGCAGCGGGATCGGCAGCTCCAGGTGCGGGTGGTCCCTGACCGGCTGAGGGCCTTCGGCGTGCGCCTCGACGACGTGCTGCGCAGCGCGAGGGACGCGGTGCAGCCCGCGGGGGGCGGCTTCGTCGACACCCCCAACCAGCGCCTCGCGGTGCGACACGCGAGCGCCGTCGAGACCGCCGCGGAGCTCGCCGAGGTGCCCGTCACCGCGCGGGGCCTCGCGCCGCTGCGTCTCGGCGACGTCGCCCAGGTGGTCGAGGACCATCCTCCGCCCATCGGCGACGCCGTGATCAACGATCGCCCGGGGCTCCTGCTCATCGTTGAGAAGCAGCCCGACGCGAACTCCGTGGCCGTCACCCGAGGCGTCGACGCCGCCCTCGCCGCGGTGGCGCCGTCGCTGCGGGGACTACACTTCGACGCGACCATCTTTCGCCCCGCGAGCTTCGTCGAGCGCGCGGTGGGCAACCTCCGCGAGGCGCTGGGCATCGGCTGCGTGCTGGTGGCGCTGATCCTGGTGATGTTCCTCTACGACGCGCGCACGGCGTTGATCTCCGTGCTGGCCATTCCTCTCTCGCTGCTGGCCGCGGCGCTGGTGCTGCGCGCGCGGGGGGGCACCCTCGACACGATGTCCCTCGCGGGTCTCGCCATCGCGCTGGGCGAGGTCGTCGACGACGCCATCATCGACGTGGAGAACATCGTGCGACGGCTGCGGCTCAACCTCACGCTGCCGGCGCCGCGCCCGCCCCTGGAGGTGGTGCTGGAGGCGTCGCTGGAGGTGCGCAGCGCGGTGGTCTACGCGACGATCATCGTCGTGCTGGTCTTCGTGCCGGTGTACTTCCTCGACGGGCTGCCCGGCGCGTTCTTTCGTCCCCTCGCGGTGGCCTACGGGCTCGGGGTGCTCGCGTCCATGGTGGTGGCGCTCACGGTGACCCCCGCGCTCGCGTTGATCCTGCTGCCGCGCAGCGGATCCGCCCACCGCGAGGCGCCCCTCGGCGCGTGGCTCCGAAGGCGCTACGAGCGGTTCCTCCCGTGGCTCCTGGATCACCCTCGCGGGGTGCTGGCCGTGCTCCTCGTGACCTTCGCGTTCGCGGGGGCCTCCGGAGCGCGGCTGGGCGAGGGCTTTCTCCCGGAGTTTCAAGAGACGGACTTTCTCATGCACTGGGTGGGCAAGCCCGGCACCTCCCTCGAGGCCATGCGGCGCACCACCGCCCGGGTGAGCCGCGAGCTCCGCGCGATCCCCGGGGTGCGCAATTTCGGCTCGCACATCGGGCGCGCCGAGGTCGCCGACGAGGTCGTGGGGCCGAACTTCACCGAGCTCTGGATCAGCCTCGACCCGAACGTTGATTACGCCCCGGCGGTGGCGCGCATCCGCGCGACGGTCGAGGGTTACCCCGGGCTCCACCGCGACGTGCAGACCTACCTCCAGGAGCGCGTGAAGGAGGTGCTCACGGGCACCAGCGGCGCGGTGGTGATCCGCCTCTTCGGGCCCGACCTTGACGCGCTCCGGCGCGCAGCGGGCGACGTGGGCGCGGCCCTCGCGACGGTGCCCGGGGTGGCCGACCTCAAGGTGGAGCCCCAGGTGCTCGTGCCGCAGATCGAGGTGCGGCTCCGCTCCGGTGCCGCGCGGCGCTACGGCGTGACCCCCGGGGAGCTGCGACGCGCGACCGCGACGCTGCTGCAGGGGACCCGCGTGGGCGAGGTGTTTCGCACGCCGCAGGTGATCGACGTGGTGGTGTGGGGCGATCTCTCCGTGCGCGCCGACCTCGCCGCCCTGCGCGCGCTGCCCGTGGAGACCGCCGCGGGGGCGCTGGTGCCGCTGGGGGAGCTCGCCGAGGTCTTCGTCTCGCCGACGCCCAACGTGGTGCAGCGCGAGGGCGGCTCGCGGCGCATCGACGTGACCTGCAACGCCCGCGGACGGGACCTCGGCTCGGTGGTGGCCGACGTGCGCGCACGGCTCGCGCGCGTGGCCCTGCCCCCGGGGCATCGCGCGGAGGTGCTCGGCGAGTACGCGTCGCGGGAGGACGCGCGAAGAAGGCTCTTCGCCCTCGGCGGGCTCTCGCTGCTGGGGATCCTCGCGGTGCTCTACGCCGACTTCGGGGACCTCCGGCGGTCTCTCCTCGCGTTCGGCACGCTGCCCTTCGCGCTGGTGGGCGGGGTCTTCGCCGCGCACCTCGGAGACGGTGTGCTCTCCCTGGGTTCGCTCGTGGGCTTCGTCACCGTGCTCGGCATCGCCGCGCGCAACGGGATCATGCTGGTGAGCCATTACCGCCACCTGGAGGAGTCTGAGGGCGTGCCCTTCGGCCGCGGGCTCGTGCTCCGCGGGGCCTCGGAGCGCCTCGCGCCCATCGTGATGACCGCCCTCGCGACGGGCCTCGCGCTCGTGCCCCTGGTGGTCACCGGCAACCGACCCGGGCACGAGATCGAGCACCCCATGGCCGTGGTGATCCTCGGGGGGCTCGTGACCTCGACGTTGCTGAACCTCTTCGTGCTGCCGAGCCTCTATCTGCGATTCGGTCGATCGGTCACCGACGGCGTGCGAGGCTGACCGCGTGCGTGTGCTCATCGTCGAAGACGACGCCGAGACCCGGGCGCTGCTGCAACGCTCGCTCGCGAAGGATGGCCACGTGCCCCACGCGGTCGAGGACATCGCGCGGGCCGACGACGCCGTGCGGGCGCGGGTCTTTGACGTCGTCGTGCTCGACCTCGGCCTGCCCGATGGCAGCGGCGTGACGTGGTGCAACTCTCTGCGGCGCAACGGATTTGACGTGCCCGTGGTGGTGCTCACGGCGCAGGGGGCGGTGTCGTCGCGGCTGGCGTGCTTCGACGCGGGGGCCGATGATTTCCTCGCCAAGCCCTTCGCCGTCGCCGAGCTGCGGGCGAGGGTGCGGGCGCTGGGGCGGCGCGGTCCGCTGCCGCGGGGGCTGGTGCGGCGGGTGGGCGCGGCGACGCTCGACGTGACCGCGCGGCGGGCCTGGCGGGACGAGGTCGAGGTGCCCGTGACCGCGCGGGAGTGGGCCGTACTGGAGCTGCTCGCGGTGCGCGGCGGACGGGTGGTCTCGCGGGGCGAGATCCTGGAGGTGGTCTGGGACGACGACTCCCCCCGCGCCGCGGCGAGCCTCGACGTGATCGTCGCGCGCATTCGCAAGAAGCTCGGCGACGCGGTGCTGCGCACGGTGCGCGGCGAGGGCTACGCCCTGGGGGACGGGTGAGCGCGCCCACGCTCGTCGGGCGCGTCTCGCGGGCCGTGGCGCTGGCGGGCGTCGTGGGGGCGGTGCTCGTCGCGGGCATCTCCCACGCGCTGTCGTGGCGCGCGGCGGTGGCGCGCGAAGACACGCGGCTCGTCGCGGCGGCGCAGACCCTGGCCGCGGAGCTCGGGGGCGCCCGCGATGGCGCCGAGGCCGACGACGAGGACCGTGAGATGATCCCTGCAGGTGTGCGGGTCGCGCTGTGGGAGGGCGCGCGGCGGCTCGGCGGGGCGGCGCTGGATGTCGGGCCGCCCGGGTGTCACGCGCACCGCTGGCACGCGGCGCGGTGGCGGCGGTGCACCGTGCGGGTCGGGTCACGCGACATCGTGACGGCGTCGCCCTACGCGCCCCTGGAGGAGACCCGCGACGCGGGCGCGTTGGCGTCGGCGGTGGCGGTGGCGCTGGTGGCGCTGGTCGCGGCGCTGGCGGGGCGAGGATGGGGACGTCGGGTGGTCGGTCCGCTCACCCGATTGCGCGGCGCGGTGGCGGCGGTGCGCGCGGATGCGCCCGATGCGTCGGTGCTCCCTGCGCCCGAGGGCGCCGAGGAGGTCGACGCGCTGCGCGAGGCCCTGTCGACGCTGCTGACCGGGCACGCGGCGTCGCTCACCCAGGCGCGTCGCTTCGCGGCCGACGCGGCGCACGAGCTCCGCACGCCGCTGGGTCGCCTGCGCGCTGCGCTGGAGCTCGCGGCCGAAGACCCCGCGCTCCCGGGCGTCCACCGGGCCGAGCTCGCGCGGATGCGAGAGCAGGCGCGATCCCTCGGGGTGCTGGCGGAGCGATTGTTGATCCTCGCGTCGCCCTTGTCGGCGGCGATGGTCGCGCGGGAGGCGGTGTCGCTGGCCGAGGTCGTGAGCGAGGTCGTCGACGCGTTGGACCCCGCCGGGCAGGCGCGGGTGACGCTGCGCGCCGAGGACGAGGGGATGGTGCGCGGCGACCCCACCCTGCTGCGGGCGTTGGTGCTCAACGCGGTGGAGAACGCGCTGAAATTCGCGCCTGAGGGCGCGGTGACGGTGACCGTTCGTGAGTCGCCGCAGGCGGTGGTCGTGCGGGTGAGCGACGAGGGCGATGGGGTGTCGACGTCTCTGCGCGCGTCGCTCTTCGAGCCCTTTCACCGCAGCGCCGCCGCGCGGGCCGCGGGGCTGCCGGGGCACGGCGTGGGCCTGGCGCTCATCGCGCACGTCGCGCAGGCGCACGGCGGGGAGGCGCGCTTCGTCGACGCCGACCGCGGCGCGACGCTGGAGGTGTCGCTGCCTCCCTGGCGCGCGCCGGAGGGGTGAGCGAGGGCGACGCGCGGGCAGAGGGGGTGTCAGTCGTCGCTGAAGACGTCGCGGAGGGTGGTCGCGGTCACCGCGCGATCGATCCAGGTCTCGAGGGTCGTGGTGTCGGTGCACGCGGTGATGCGGGCATGGGTGGGCGGGTCCACGGCGATGCCGCGGCGCGCGAGGATGCGCCGCAGCGCGGTGGCCTCTCCGCGGGCCTCTCCGCGGGCCTCTCCGCGGGCCTCTCCGCGGGCTTCCCACTGCTGAATCAGCTGCTCAAGCCAGGGCTCCAACGCAGGCATTCGTTCGGGGGAGATCATGGCGAAAATTGCCTCCTTGAGCGCGTCTGAGAGCACCCCGAGGATGCTCCGGGCGAGGGCGTTCTGCAACGTCGGGTCGGTCAGCTCACCGGCGCGCCGCAAGGCCGCGAGCGCGATCGCCATCGCGTCGGGTCCATGCCGAGACTGCATGGCCCAGGCGGCGAAGAAGGCCATCTCGGGGGAGGGTGCGCGCAGCAGGACCCACGCCTCGGGCTCCCCCACGTGGAGGACCGTCGGGGCGAAGCCCAGGGTTGATCCCAGCGGGCCCTCGTGGTGCCACCCCGTGCGGGCCCAGGCCGCCACGTGCGCGTGCGGCGTGATCACCAGCACGTCGCCCATCGCGCCGTGCCTGCGCGTGAGGTACGCCGCCAACACCGGCCACATCGTGCGCTTCTCCTCGTCGATCTGGAGCTGAACCTCCAGCGCGATCCAGTGACCCGAGGCGCGGTCGATGAGGAGCGCGTCGGGGCTCAGCTCCAGCGCGTCGACCAGGTGCACCGTCGCATCGGCGACCGCGAAATGTGCGGTGAGGCCCATCCGGCGCGCGGCGCGGAGCAGCGCGTCCAACCGCGACGGGTCGTCGGTCAGCACGGCGACCATCCACTCATGCGCGGGGCTCGGCATGCGAGGCTGCTGAGCGCGCGCCGTGCCAGGAATGCAGGCCTTGAAATCACAAGGAAATTGGCCCCGTGGGTGGCGAAATGGGGGTGGCGAGGGGTGGCGAAGGGGTGGCGACGTCGCCACCCCCCACGGGGCGTGCCGGGCGCGAAGGTGGTGGGCGTTGGGCCCGCGCGCACGCCGCGGCGAGAGCGCGCGGGGTCACCCACGAGGCGGCCGCCGCACTACCATCCCCGCCGTGTTCCCCGAATCGCTCGACCCCCTCCTCGCGCGGGTGATCGCGTCGCCCGACGACGACGCGCCGAGACTCGCCATCGCCGACGCGCTCGAGGCGATGGGCGACCGCGATCGCGCCGCGTTCATTCGCGACCAGTGCGCCTACGCGCGGCTCGCCGACGACGACGCGCGCGCCGCCGCGTGGCCGCCCCTCGCCGCGGCGCTGAAGGCGCACGCTGCTTCGTGGCTCGGCCCCCTCGCCGCGGTCGCCGACGCGCGGTGCTTCTGGCGGGGCTTCGTCACGACCTGCAACGCTTCGCCCGCGGGCGTCGTGGCGCACGCGGCGCAGCTCGCGCGAGAGGCGCCGCTGCGGGCCCTTGACCTCGAGGGGCCCGAGGGCGCCGACGACTTCGCAGGCTTCACCGCGCTGCCCTTCCTCGACGCCCTGCGGCGGCTCGATTTTCAAGAGGCCTGGACCGCCCCGCAGGCCGCGCGGGTGCTCGCGTCGCCGCGCCTCCAGGGGCTCGAGGCCGTCACGCTGCGCGACGCCGAGGGCTTCCCCGAGGGCACGTCGGCGCTCCTGGCGGCGCTCCCGCCCGCGGTGCGGTCGCTGTCGCTCGTGGGGTTCATCAACACCGACTTCGACGACGCCTGCGCCGCGGCCCTCGCGTCGAGCGAGGGGTGCGCGCGGCTCGAAGACCTGCGGCTCTGGAACTGTCGCCTCGGCCCCGACGGCGCCCGCGCGCTCGCGGCGTCGCCGCACCTGCGCGGCCTGCGCGCGCTCTGGCTGGGGCTCGGGCAGTACACCCGCAACAAGATCGGCCCCGAGGGCTGCGCGGCGCTCGCGGCGCCTGACGCGCTGCCCGCCCTCGACACCCTCGACCTGGACTTCAACGCCGTGGGTGACGCGGGGTGGCGCGCGTGGGTCGACGGCGGTCGCCTCGGTCGCTTCGTCGCGCTGCGGCTGCAGTCCTGCGGGCTGAGCGACGCGGGCGTGGCGGGCATGTTCGCGCCAGGGTGTCTGCCCGCGCTCCGCACGCTGGACCTCTCGCACAACGCGCTCACCGCTGAGACCGCGCGGGCCGTCGCCGCGTCGCCGCCGCCCGCCCTCACCTCGCTGTGGCTCTACGGCAACCCCCTCGGAGACCGCGGCGTCGAGGCGCTCGCGGCGGCGACGTGGGGCCCGGCGTTGACCGAGCTGAACCTGCAGATGGTGGGCATGACCGCCGCCGGCGCCGAGGCGCTGATCACCTCGCCGACGCTCTCGGGGCTGCGCCGCATCGCGTGTGACCTCCAGCGCCCGGCCCTGCCGAAGGAGGTGGTCGCGCGGCTGAAGGCGCGCTTCGGCGCGCGGGCGTGGCAGCCGCCGGTGACGAACCTCCGCGCGACCTGAGCGGGCCTGCACCGAGCGACGTGGTTGCGTCGGGGGGGAGAATCCGCGACAAGGGCGCCCGCACCATGAGCGAATCGCACACTCCGCCGCCGAGCAGCACGGTCTACCTCCGGGTGAATTACTCCGACGTGGACCGCATGGGGCTGCTGCACCACGCGGCCTACCTGCGGTACTTCGAGCGCTGCCGCGAGGAGTTCTCCCGCCGCCGCGGCGCCTCCTACGCGGAGATGGAAGACAACGGGTGGCTCATCGTGGTGGTCGACGCGACGGTGAAGTACCGCCTGCCCGCGCGCTTCGACGAGGTGCTGGCCATCGAGGTGCGGCTGGTGTCGGTGGGGCACGCCGCGCTCCGCTTCGAGTACGACGTGCGCCGCGAGGGGAGCCACACGGTCATCGCCACGGCCATGACCCGCCACGCCTTCGTCGACCGCGACGGCCGCGTGCGCCGCATCGAGCAGGACCTCCACGACATGTTCCACCGCCCGGAGCAGGTGACGCGCCGGGGCGAGGTGGGGTGAGCGTGACGGCGGCGGCGCCCGAGCCCCCGCGCTTCGACGAGGTGCGGGCCGAGAAACTCACGCGGGTCTTCGGCGCCACGCGCGCCCTCGCGTCGGTGTCGCTGACCTTTCGCGGGGGCGAGGTGACCAGCGTCGAGGGCGGCAACGGCGCGGGCAAGAGCACCCTGCTCAACGTGCTCTCCACCCTGCTGCGCCCGAGCGCGGGCGAGGTCTACTACGGCGACCTCACCCTCTCGCAGGACCGCGTGCTGCTGCGCTCGTGCATCGGCCTCGTGGGCCACGAGGCGATGGTCTACCCCGACCTCACCGCGCGGGAGTCGCTGGCCTTCATGGCCTCGCTGCACGACCTCGGCGCGATCGACCTCGACGCCGCGCTCGCGGCCGTGGGGCTCAAAGAGATCGCCGACCGCCCCGCGCGCACGTACTCCCGCGGGCAGATGCAGCGCCTCGCGCTCGCCCGGGCGGAGCTGCACGACCCGAGCCTGCTGCTCTTCGACGAGCCCACCACGGGCCTCGACGCGGCCGCCACGCGACGCCTCGAGGGCGCGGTCGAGGCCGCGCGGGCGAAGGGCCGCGTGGTGGTGCTGGTGACGCACGACCACGAGTTCGCGCGGCGCGTCGCGACCGTGCGCGTCACGATGGAGCGCGGGCGCGTGCGCGAGGTGCTGCGGGGCGCGTGACGCGTGCGCGCGCTTGTCCCGGCGCACAACGGGACGGCGCGCGCGCTTCGCCGGGGCGCCGCGCTCCGATGCGCCCGCGACGCCCTGGTGATGCTCCCGCGAACGCGCGGTGGCACGGCGGACGCACCTCACCGGCGCGACGCGCGCACCACCACAACGCGCGCATTCGTGCCGTATGGCGAAGAAGCCGCACCCCAACACCCGACGACGCGTGCCCACGGTCACGCCGCGCGACGCGCCCATCGCGCCCGCGGTGCAGTCCACGGTCGCCGAGCGCGCTGCCGCGACGGGACACGTCGTGCCGCGTTGGGTCCTCGCGGCGCTCGCGCTGCTGATCGCGGCCAGCGTGGGGGCGAGGCTCGCGCGTGCGCCCGAGGCGACACCGTCACCCGTCGCGGCCCCGAACGTCTCCACCGCCGACGCGGTGCGCGCGCCGTCGCCGCACCCCGGGGTCATCGAGCTCCACGAGGTGTGGCTGCACCCCGGCGAGGACCACATCCGCCCGGTGGACTGCGACGAGATCCAAGCCGACTGGGGCGCGCCCGACCACACCCTGTTCATCGCCGCGATGACCCGCGCAGGCCTCGATGAGGCCACCCGCTCCGCGGTGCTCGACGTGACGGTCTGCGACGTCGACGGCTGCATCGCCGTGCCGCCTGACGCCGTGCTCGCGAGGCTCACCGAGCCGCAGCGGCTGGGGATCTTCCGCGCGATGCGGGAGTATCCGCAGGCGATGCTGCTCAACGCGCCCTTCGCGCGGCCCGTGAACCGCCGACCCTTCTGGGAGGACCCCGGGCTCACCGAAGCGACGCGCGAGGTGCTGCGCGCGGGGAGCTTCATCGACGGCGACACGCGGTACTTCTCGGACCTCACGTGGCTCTGCCACCGCGTCCCCGACGCCGCGGAGCGGGCGGCGTTCTTTCGCACCCTGCGCGCACGCTCCGCGCTCGACGCCACGGTGCGCGTGCGCTCGGTGGGGGAGCTCGACCGCGCGGTGGCGTGGTGGGGCGTGCACGGTCGCGAAGACGCCGTGCGCGCGAGGCTGCTCGCGTCGATGCGCGACGGCGACGCGGGGGTCCCGCTGCGCGAGCTCCTCCCGCCCTTCGCCCGCGAGCGCTACGGGACATTTCCGAACCGCGACACCCGCTTCGACTGCTTCTGGACCGCGCTGAACTTCTTCTCCCCCACGGGCGAAGGCGGCGCACTCCTTGACTCCGACGCCTTCGACGCCACCACCGCGCGCTGGACGCAGGTGCCGCTCGATCAGCTCCGCTTCGGCGACGTGCTGGTGTTTCGCACCGAGGCCGGCGCCACCGTACACGCCGCGGTCTACCTCGCCGAGGACCTGCTCTTCAGCAAGGACGGCTGGACCATGCACCGCGCCTGGGAGCTCGTGCGCATCGCGCGGGAGCGGGCGGTCTATCACACCGCCCCGCGCATCGTGGCCTACCGCGCGCCCTGAGGCGCAGGGGTCAAGACACCAGGGCCCACGCGGCCTGCAGGGCCTCGTCGAGCTTCGCGCCGTCGGGGCCGCCCGCGCCGGCCATGTCCGGGCGACCGCCGCCGCGACCGCCCACCTTCGCCGCGAGCTGACCGACGATCTTGCCCGCGTGGAAGCGGTCGGTGAGGTCCTTGGAGACCGCGACCACCAGCAGGGCCTTGCCGTCAGGGGTCACCGCGCCGAGCACGGCCACCGCGCGGCCGTACTTGTCCCGCAGGTGGTCGGCGTACTCCCGCATGGCCTTGTCTTCGCCGACGGGCGCGCGGGCCACGACGACCTTCGCGTCGCCGACGTCTCGCACCTCGGCGTCGGCGCTGGCCGCCCCGGTGGTGAGCTGGCGCTTGAGCTCGTCGATCTGCTTCTGCAGCTCCTTCTGGTGGTCCAGGGCCTTCTCGACGCGGGTGTTCACCTCGGCCACGGGGGCCTTCAGCACATCCGCGACGTGCTGCAGGGTCGCGGCCTGCGCGCGGGTGAGGGCGAGGGCGCCGAGGCCCGTCACGGCCTCGATGCGGCGCACGCCGGCGCCCACGTTGGCGTCGCTCACGACCTTGAACATCCCGATGTCGCCCGTGCGCGACGCGTGGGTGCCGCCGCAGAGTTCCACGCTCTCGCTGCCGATGTGGAGCATGCGCACGGAGTCTCCGTACTTCTCCTCGAAGATCATCATCGCGCCCTTCGCGCGGGCCTCAGCCTGGGAGGTCACCTCGGTGCGCACGGCGGCGTTGGCGAGGACCTCGGCGTTCACCAGGTCCTCGATGCGGGTGACCTCGTCGGCGCTGAGCGGGCGCGCGGCGGCGTAGTCGAAGCGCAGCCCCTCGGGGCCGACCTTCGAGCCCTTCTGCTGCGCGTGGGGCCCGAGCACCTTGCGCAGCGCCCAGTGGAGCAGGTGCGTCGCGCTGTGGTTGCGCCGCGTGGCCGCGCGGGCCATGGGGTCTACCGTGAGGGTCGCGGGCTGTGTGACCGAGACGGTCCCCGCGGTCACCCGCCCGAGGTGCGCCACGAGGCCGCCCGTGGGCTTCTGCGTGTCGGTGACGCTGAAGGTGCCAGTGGCGGTGGTGATGGTGCCGCCGTCACCCACCTGCCCGCCGCTCTCGCCGTAGAAGGGCGTGGTCGCGGTGATGAGCTGCCCGGCCTCGCCCTCGCGCAACGCGTCGGCGAGGGAGAGGTGGTCTCCGTCGGCGCGCAGCAGCGCGGCCACGGGCGCGGTGTCGGTCTCGCGGTCGTAGCCCGTGAAGGCCACGGTCCCGCCGACGCGCGTGAGGGCCTCGCGGTGCTCCGCGCGCACGCGCTTCTCCTTCGAGACGCCCTCTCCGTCGCCGTCGCCGCGCGACACCGCCGCGTGACGATCCCGCGCGACCTCGTAGCCCTTCTCATCGAGCACGAAGCCGCGCTCCTCGCCCATCACCACGGTGAGGTCGCGGGGGAAGCCGTGCGTCGCGTGCAGGTCGAAGGCCACCTCGCCGGGGAGCACCTTGCGGCCCTCGCCGTCGGTGCTCCACGCGGTGAAGGCGTCGAGCAGCGCGAGGCCCGTGGGGATGGTCTCGCGAAAGCGACGGTCTTCTTCCTGGGCCTGGCTGACGAGAAAGTCCTTGTGCTGCAACAGCTCCGGATACGCCGCGCCCATGCGCTCGGCCACGAGGGCGACGACCTCGCCGAAGCGCGGGGCGCTGACCCCTTCGAGGTACTCGTGACGAATCGCCCGTCGCATCACCGAGCGCAGCGCGGCGCCGCGGTCTTTGTTGGAAGGGGTGATGCCTTCAGAGAGCGCGAAGGCGCTCATGCGGGCGTGGTCGGCGAGCACGCGACACGCGAAGTCATGGGCGCTGTCGGTGGCGGTGTAGGGCTTTCCGATGATCTCCGCGGCGCGGTCGACGAGCGGGCGCAGGAGGTCGGTGTCGTAGTTCGACATCACGCCCTGGAGCACCGTGGTGATGCGCTCCAGGCCCATGCCCGTGTCGACGCAGGGGGCGGGTAGGGGGGTGAGCGGGCCGTTCTTCTCGGCGCGGTTGAACTGCATGAAGACCAGGTTCCAGATCTCCATCCAGCCCACGCCGTCGGGCCCGGGCTCCTTGTCGAAGAGGGCGAGGTCGGGGGTGCCGCCGCCCATGAAGAAATGGATCTCGGTGCACGGGCCGCAGGGGCCGGTGTCGCCCATGGTCCAGAAGTTGTCCTTCTTGCCCATGCCGATGATGCGCTCGTCGGAGAAGCCCGTGACCTCGCGCCAGATGGCGCGGGCCTCGTCGTCGGCGGGGAGGCCGTCTTCGCCGCGGAACACCGTGATCACGAGGTGGTCGGCGGGGATCTTCCAGACCGTGGTGAGCAGCTCCCAGGCGAAGGTGATGGCGTCGCGCTTGAAGTAGTCGCCGAAGGAGAAGTTCCCGAGCATCTCGAAGAACGTGTGGTGCCGCGCGGTGCGGCCGACGTTGTCGAGGTCGTTGTGCTTGCCGCTCATGCGCACGCACTTCTGGCTCGACGCGGCGCGGGTGTACCCGGGGCGGTCGGCGCCGAGGAAGGCGTCTTTGAACTGCACCATGCCGGCGTTGGTGAAGAGCAGCGTCGGGTCGTTGCGCGGGATCACCCCAGAGCTGGGGACCACCGTGTGACCGCGGTCGCGAAAGAAGTTCAGGAACGTGCTGCGGATCTCGTCGGACGTGGGCTTCATGGTGCGAACCTCAAAGGGCGCGCACTCTACAACAAGTGATCCCCGGCGCATCCCGGGCGCGAGGGGCGGCGCCCGCAAAATCGCGCGCGATCAGCCGCCCCGGAGCCGCGCCAGCTCCGCGCGCAGCGCCGCGACCTCATCGATCAACGAGGTGACCTTCGCCTCGGCGCGTTCGCGCTCGGTCTCGGCGCGTTCGCGCTCGGTCTCGGCGCGCTCGCGCTCGGACTCGGCGCGCTCGCGCTCGGCCTCGGCGCGCTCGTGGTCGATGGCCTCGCGCTCCTCGGGGGTGGGCCAGAGGTGCGTGCCCTCGGCGTCGTCGGCGAGGCGCAGGCGCGTGCCGCCTTCGGTGACCACCAGCCACGCGCCGAGCTCGGGGCTCTGTGCCGGGCCGGGGCCGCGGTAGACCTGACGGAACGTGCCCGCGTCGTCGCGGCGCCAGAGCTGCAGGGTGAAGGGGCCGCCATGGGCGCGCGGGCCGAAGCGCTTCGGGTCGAAGACCCAGAGCTCCGCGGTGCCGCTGGCGGCGTACTGGTCGGGGCCGGTGACGTAGTCCTTGGCGGCGGTGCTGCGGCTGACGACCTCGACGGCGACGCGGGGCGGGTGGTGGCCGGGCTCCCAGGTGCACACGCTCGACGTGTCTTCCCCATCGGGCGGCGGCGGGACATACACGGAGACATCCGGGTCGACGCCGACCTTCCAGCGCGCGGGGTTCCAGCGCAGGGCGAGGTTGCCGGCGACGAGGGCCCGCGCCTGCACGCGCGTCGCCCACTCACGCAGGATCAGCTTCAGCACGTCGATGATCGCGTCGTGCCAGGCCGTCTCGGGCATGTCTTCCTCCGGCAGTTCCCACTGCTCGTTGTCCTCGGGGACCTCGTACGCGACCATGACCTTCGGCGCGCTCATGCGGTCACCGTATCACGCCGCTCTCCCGCGGACCCAAGGGGCGCGTCGGGTGCAGGTACTCACGCGCATGAACCCTCGATCGATGCGCCCGGCGCTCTCGCTGACCCTGTTGCTCCTGGGCGTGACGGCCCACGCCGACCCGCCGCGCGCGCTGTCGTCGCAGCAGTGGGAGGCGCAGCGCGCGCGCTACACCCCGGCGACGCTGCCGCCGGTGGGCGAGCGCGAAGAGGTCGCATCCTTCGGGACGCCGCCCGCGGCCGCGGCGGGCGAGATCGTTCTCACGCAGTGCCAGCCGGGCGGGAGCACCGAGTCGGTGTGGCGCGAGAACGCCACGGGCGCGTTGTGGCTGCTGCGCACGGTGGGCGGGCTGCACGTGCCGCGGGGGGTGAACATCTCCGCGACGCGGTGCTTCGCGCGACGCCACCGCCTGCCCATGGGAGAGCGCATCGCAGGCACCCTGGTGGTCTCGTACCCCAGCAGCGTCGGCGCCTAAGCAGGGATCCGTACGCTGCGACGCTTCGGCTTGAATCTACGTGGCATCAACCGTCACGACGAGCGTCCCCCAAGGGA
>JBILLI010000673.1:0-4241 GCA_044376155.1 Polyangiales bacterium | reverse complement strand
TGGGCGTGTCACCGCCGTCGTCGTCGCACGCGATCTCGGCGCCGGTGTCGCAGCGCCGGATCGTGAGGATGGTGTCGTAGGCCGTCTCCATCCCCTCGGTGCTCAGGATCACCCCGGTGCGCTCGGTGACGCGCAGGGTGTAGAAATGCTCCGGGCCGCCGGCGCTGCTCTGGCAGGTGGAGCTGGGCAGGGTGCTTGCGCCCGCGGTGGTGCCCGTGATGGGCATGACCGTGCCGGGCAGCACGATCTCGCTGCGCCCCATGGGGCAGGTGAAGGTCGAGGCGTCGCCGCGGGGCGCGTCGGTGGGGGCGTCGCTCGGGGCCGTGGCGTCGCTCGGGGCCGTGGCGTCGCTCGGAGGCGCGGCGGCGTCGGCGGGCTTCCCGCCCGCGTCGGGGGGCGTGGAGGCGTCGGCCATCACGACATCCATGGGCGTCGCGGCGTCGATCACATCGGCGCCCTTCTGCACGTCGCGCTGCACGACGTCCGCGCGCACGACATCTTCGGCGACCACGTCTGCCGCGACGACGTCGGCGCCGCCCTGCGCGTCGGTCGTGGCGGCATCGAAGCCGATGTTGGTAGACACGGATGCGTTGCATCCGGCCAACACCGCGGCCATCGCGGCGTATCTCATCGCTCTCCCGGTCGGTCCCATCGATCCTCCTGCAGTGACCTGTGCGCGCCCCAATCGCGGGGCGAATGTCCAGGGTATCGCAGAGGAGGCGGGCGAGAGAAGTCTCAGCGACGCGGGTTGGCGTACACCGACACAATCGGCACGCCGTCGTAGGTGAGCACCGTCGCGGGGTGCGGGTGCTCGTAGGTGGTCCAGATCTGGTAGTCGACCTCGTTCATGTGCAGCTCGTGGTGCACGATGGAGTAGTCGGCCTCGGTGAGCTGCCACGCGGGCACGAGGTCTTCGCGCAAGAAGCCGTCTTGCTGGTGCATCGACCACGCGTCGGGGGTGGTGTCGTGGATGTACACCGCGCCCCGCGGTCGCACGTTGCGGTTGAACCACGGCACCAGAGAGCCCGTGGTGAAGCCCCAGAACTGTCGGTTCAGCCCGAGGTCCGCCGCGCCCGGCGCGCCGCCCGCGAGGGGGGTGTAGTTCGACAGCCCGAAGGGGTGCGAGTGCGCGGTCTGGGTCAGGGCCGGGAGCAGCAGCACCGCGCCGAGGGCCGTGGGCGCGAGCCACGCGCGGCGCACGCGGTCGCCCAGCGCGCGAGAGAGTTCCGCGCAGGCCCACGCGAAGCCCACGCCCGCGAAGATCGCGAGGAAGGGATAGGCCGGGAACCAGTGCTTGGTGCCGCCGAAGATGGGCGTGCGCGGCGAGAACCAGGGCGCCAGGGGCACAAGGAATCCCATGAAGACCAGCACCCAGGTGCCCGTGACGTCGCTGCCCTCAGGGTCCCCCAGACGCGCACGAACCCGCTGGGGGAGAAGGGATTTCAACCACCCCGCCTCGCGCACCATGGCGGGCACGCGCAGCGCGAAGCCCAGCACCCCGAGCGCCAGGGTGATCGCCGGCACCGTGAACAGAATCATCCCCCAGGAGTAGCTGCGCGGGAACGGCGGGCGGAACCAGTTAAACCCGAGGAACTCCATGTTGTAGTACGCGTGGTTGGTGTGAAACCCGACGTACTCCATGAAGCGCCCGGGGGCGTGGGAGGGGGTGCTGACGGTGTCGAACCACATCCACGGCCAGAGGGCGACGAACACAAGCGGCCCGAGCACGGCCATGAAGATCAGCGCGAGGGGGATGGGGAACTTCCCCCGCGCGGCGTCGGACTTCATGTCGAGCAGGCGCGTCACCGCGAAGTGCGCGACGACGAGGAAGGGCACGAACCACGCGTTGTGCTTGGTCTCGAGCGCGAGGCCCCAGGTGAGCCCGGTGAGCGCCGCCCAGGTGATCCCGCCCGCGAGGGAGCGCCAGTAGCAGTACAGCACCAGCACCCACATGGTCATGACCGGCACGTCGAAGCAGTCGAGGTGCGCGTGGTAGAAGACCCGCGGCATGAAGGCGAGCGCGAGGGCGGCGAAGAGGCCCGCGCGGTGCGAGTGCACGCGGCGGCCGAACACATACGTGAGCCACAGCCCCAGTCCCCCGAGGATCATCCCCGGCAGGCGGAACGCGAGGCTCTTCTGCGCGATGAGGTGCCACTTCTCATGCAAGAAGAGCCAGGAGAGCCCGAAGAGGGACTTCATCAACGCGGGGTGCTCGTGGTTCACCCCCCAGGCCGCGTCGATGGCGCCGCGGGTGAGCGCCGCGGAGCGGTTCTCGAGCAGCATGCGGAACCACCCCGCGTAGCTCATCGACGCGTGGAAGTAGAACCCCTCGTCGCGCGCGAAGCCCAGAAAGCGCGCGCTGCGGGCGAGCACGAGCACGTAGCTCACGCAGAGCATGAGGCCCACGGCGTGCGGTCGAAGGGCCTCCTTGAGTCGCTCCCCGCGGGTCATCGCGCGTCTCCCTCGAAGCAGTAGTGGCGCATCCCGGCGTTCTCGGCGCGCACCTCGAAGACCACCTCGTGGGTGCCGCCGGCGAAGCGCCGGGTGTCCATCTCGAAGAGCCGCCAGCCGTCGTTGTCGCGATGGATGTCTTCGCCCACGGGCTGCCCGTCGACCTTCACGATGAGCGACACGGGGCCGCCCTGGTTGCCGTTGTCATCCCCGCGCTCGGCCTCGTACGCGATGCCGTGGTGCCCGTGAATCGTGCTCCCCAGCGGCACCTGCGGGTACCGGGTGATCATCACGCCGCCCTGCACGGGGTGGGACCAGATGCAGCGGCGACCGCGGTGCTGCATGTCCTCGATGTGGGTCACGCCGACGTAGTTCCAGCCCTCGGCGTTGCAGACGTAGCGCGCGCGGCCCGCGAGGGCGCCCTGGCCGAGCCCGCCGCCGCTGACGGTGAACCCGTCGCGGTACGTGCACGGCGCGCGCTCCTCGCCCATCGCGCGAAAGACCTCGGCGTCGGGGGGGCGGAGGTTGTCGACGAAGTCGTAGCGCACCGTCGCGGGCGCGGGGTTCTCCATCACCCGCACGGTGATGGGGCCGAGGCGCTCGGCGTGACGCTGGGTCCATCCCCGCAGGTCGGGGTTCTCGCCGCCGCGGATGGTGGCCACCAGCGCGCGGCGGTAGCGCGTGGCGTCGGGGCGCGCGGCGTCGCGGAGGGAGATGAACTCGCGGAGGTGCATCCGCGCGAGGGGGTCGGTCCAGAGCGGGGCCGAGGTCACGAGGTCGCCGTCGCGGCGGTTGCGGGCGATCCAGTCGCGGGCGGCGCGCCAGTGGGCGTCGGTGGGCACCCACGCCTGGGTCACGAACTGCGCGGCGAGCTCCAGCAGCGCGAGGGCCGGGAGCGCGGCGAAGATCCAGCGGCGCCAGGGGGGGAGCGGCGGGGGCGGAGGCGCTTCGGGCGCGGGGGTCTCGGTCGCGTCGGGCACGGCGGCGCGGACCCTATACCGTCTCGGCCGCGGAGGGGAGGGCGGTCGACGGTTGCCCGGGCGCGCGGCCCTCGGCACACTGCGCGGGACGTGATGCCCGCGCGAGAGATCCTCCGCGGCGACGTGTGGTGGATCTCTCCCGACGACGACCCCGCCGCCGCGCCGCACCATCCCCACCCCCACGTGGTGCTGCAAGACGACCTCTTCAACCGCTCGCGCATCCCGACGGTGGTGGTGTGTGCGCTCACGTCCAACCTCCACCGCGCGGACGAGCCGGGCAACGTGCTCCTCGACGAGGGCGAGGGCGGGCTCCCGCGGCGCAGCGTGGTGGTGGTCTCGCAGCTCTCCGCGGTGGAGAAGTCTCGCCTCGGTGCTCGCGTCGGCGCGCTCTCGGCGGCGCGCGTGGCGCAGATCCTCGCGGGCCTCGGGATGCAGCAGCGGTCGTACTTCGGGCGCTGACGAATCGCGAACGCCCTTGAGCGCCTTCCCCACGCCCTTCACCTGAAGCGGTTCACCTCGAGACACATCTCTGAAATGCGCCTGTTCTCAGGGCGAATTCGCGAGACGTGGCCCCCATCTCCAGCCCTTCCCCCGCTTCGGGTTCACCTCGGGACACATCTCTGAAATGCGCTTGTTCTTGTGGTGAATTCGCGATTCTTGGCCCCCTTCCCCGGCCCTTCCCGCGCTTCGGGGGAAGGGTGGAGAGCCGCGATCTCAGGAATGGTCCAGGCGTCTCGAAACGCTGGGATTGCAGACCGTTTCGCGTCTCACCTCCCGCCTCTCCTTCGCGTGGACCATCGCTCCGCCAGG
>JBILLI010000103.1:0-15120 GCA_044376155.1 Polyangiales bacterium | reverse complement strand
TGCTGGTCGAGATGTATTGGCTCGACAGCTCCCGCGTCGGTCGGGAGTTCGTCGACGCGCTCACCGAGCGGGCGCGCGCGGGTGTGCGCGTGCGGGTGCTCTACGACGCCATCGGCTCCCTCGGCGTCGACCACGCGATGTACGACCCGCTGCTCGCCGCGGGCGGATCGGTGATCGAGTTCAACCCCATCGCGCCCTGGCGCCGACGGTTCCGGTTCACGACGGTCTCTCGCCGCGACCACCGCAAGATCCTCGTGGTGGACGGGGCGCGGGCCTTCGTCGGCGGGTTGAACATCGGGATGGAGTGGGTGCCCGTGGCCGAGGGCGGCGGGGGGTGGCGCGACGACGTCGCCGAGCTCCGCGGGCCCTGCGTGGAGCGCGTGCGCGCGCTCTTCTACGACATCTGGCGCGAGCAGGGCGGAGACGCGCCCGAGGACGTCACGCCGCGCTCCCGACGGCAGCTCGCGGGCATCGCGCGCTCAGAGCTCTCGCACGACGGCGTGACCGTGCTCGGCCACGACGCCTGGGGCGCGCGTCGGGCGATCCGCCGGGCGTACACCTCGCGGCTCCGCGGCGCGCGCCGGCGCGTGGTGATCATGAACCCCTACTTCGTGCCCGACGGGGGCGTGCTCCGGGCGCTGCACCGCGCGGCGCGACGCGGGGTCGAGGTCGTGGTGGTGGTGCCCCGCATGAGCGACGTGCCCGCGGTGACCTGGGCCGGGCGCGCGCTCTACACCTGGCTCATGCGCCGTGGCATTCAGGTCTACGAGTGGGTCGGGCCGATGCTCCACGCGAAGTCCGCGCTCGTCGACGACTGGGCCACGACCGGGAGCTACAACCTCGATTTCCGCTCGCTGCGGTACAACCTCGAGGCGAACGTGGCCTCCACCGATCCCGCGTTCGTGCAGGCCATGACGCAGAGTCTGCAAGACGACCTCGCCCTGCACTGCGAGCCCGTGACCCTGGAACTCTGGGCGCGCCGCCCGTGGACCGAGAAGCTCCGCGCCACGCTGTACTACCTGTTTCGCAAGCTTCTCTGATCGCGCCGAGTTCCACACCCTCGGCGCACATCTCTGGATCGCCCTCGCGCAGCAGGCCGCCGAGTCCTTCGCCGAGAAGGTGCGCGCGCGTCGGGCTCACGGCGAGCGCGCGGCACCGCCTCGTGCCCCACGACTTCGCGCCCAGCGCGGCGCACAGGGCTGAAGCCGCTGCCCGACCCGCTTCGCGGGCGCATCGACGAGGCCCTGCAGTCGTAGGGGAGAGTTGGGGGGTCAGGGCGTGAAGCGCAGCGCGGTGGTCGCGCTCACGGCCATCGCGCGCTCGTGGCTGTGCATGCGGCCGTTGCGGCCGTCGGGGGACTCGATGCCGATGGTCGCGCTGCTGCCCGTCACGAGCGGCGCCATGGCCCCGGGGGTGAGGGTGCAGTAGTGCAGCTCGATGACCCCGGTGGTCTCAAAGAGCTTGGCCTGCATGGTGATGCGCGCCATGCGGTCGGCGAAGTGGCTGAAGTTTCTCCACTGCACGACGAAGCGCCGCGAGGGCGCGGTGCCCAGCGTGCGCGCGGTGACGTCGGAGATCATCGGCTCGGGGAAGAGGTCGTCCCAGAACGCGGCGACGAAGCCGTTGGGCGCGGCGGCGTTGGGGATGGCGGTGTTCTCCAGCGCGTTGCTGCCGGTCGCCGGGAGCGACGGGAAGAGCTGCAGCAGGCCGTTGCTGTTCACGGTGTATTCGAGCTCGGTCTCGCCGTAGAACGAGATCGAGAAGGGCAGGTCGCGCGCGGCCGACACGGTGTCATCGCCGTTCACGCCGGGGATCGCCGTGGCGCCGGTCATGTCGTCGCAGGCCACGGGGGTGGTGCCGAGCGTGTACTCCCGGGCGACGGTGACCTCGAGGTCGAAGACCCCGTTGGTCGCGTTGCTGGCGCCGCCCGCGGCGATCACCACGCGCTGCGCCGACATGGTGTTGTTCACCCAGGCGAGCGTCTCGGCCGCGCCGCCCCCGGTCGCGTTGGCGCTCGCGAGGCAGGTCGTGGCGCCGCACGCGGGGATCACGCGGAGCACGGGGTCCATGCCCGCGTAGGGGGTCGCGCGGGCGGTGAGCGTCTGCCCCGGGGGCACGTTGACCGCGTAGAAGAGCTGGGTGCCCGTGGCCGTGTCGAGGCACGCGCCCGTGGCGTTCTCGGCCCCGCGCGCGGCGTTCTGCAGCGTGAGGCGACCGCTGCCAGGGAGCATCGTGGCGTTGGCGCAGGTGGTGTTGCTGGGCGGGGGCGCGATGTCGACGGTGAGGTCGTAGACGCCCGCCGGGGTGGGCGAGACGCTGCCCACGGCGAGCACGAGGGACTGCGCCGCGTCGGTGTTGTTGACGTGAGTGAGCACCTCGCGGGCGTTGTCGCCCGTGGCGTTGGCCGACGCGCGGCACGTGGTCGACTCGCACGCGTCGAGCAGGCGCAGCGCGGGGTTCAACCCATCGCGGCCGGTCGCCGTGGCGAGCAGGGTGCTGCGCGCGGGCACCGAGACCCGGTAGAAGCGCGCGGGTCCCTGCGCCGCGGGCACGCACACGCCGCCGAGGCGCGCCGAGGCGCGCGCGAGGCTCTCGCCGTTGACCCGCGCGCCGCTGGCCACCGCCGAGGCGTTCGCGCAGACCGCGTTGGCCGGGGCCGGCGGGAGGTCTTCGAAGGTCGCGGTGAGCGTCGCGGCGCCGCTGACGCGGCCGGTGGTGGAGGCCACGGCGACCTGCAGCGTGACCGGCGCGCCGCTGCGGTTCTCCCAGCGGGCGACGGCGCCGGTGCCCTCAGAGGGCGAGCGGCCCGAGGCCACGCAGACCGTCGCGTCGCAGGCCGTACGCGCGCGAACGATCGCGCTCCACCCCGGGGTGCGGGGCACGGCCGTGAGCAACACCGCGCGCCCCGCGGGGACGCTCACGGTGTAGTGGAGCTGCGGCCCCCACGCGTCGGCGTCACACGCCGCGCCGGGGTCTCCGCCGCCGAACACGTCGCCGCGCGACGCCACGTCGGGCGTGAGCGGCAGGGCGGCGGCGCAGGCGGCGTTGGGCTCCGGGGTGAAGGTGCGCGCGCGCAGGGAGTACATCCCGCCGGTGCCGTCGCCGAAGGTGTCGAGCACGGCGTAGTAGGTCCCGGGGTCGAGCACGGCGCGCACGAAGGCGCTGTTGTTCCCGGCGATGTCGTCGTTGCACGCGAGCTGCCCCATGGGGCTGTCGCAGCGGGTGCGCACGTAGAGCACCGTGTCGAACATCGACCCGTTGGTGTCGAGCTGCACCCCGGTGCGGGTGGTGAGCGTGAAGGGGAACACGTGCTCGGGTCCGTTCGCCGCGGCGCACGCCTCGGCGAGCGCGCCGCGCCCCGAGACCGTGCCGGTGCGCACGTCGGTCGGGAACGAGAGCGCGCCCTGCAGCGGGACCGCGCAGGTGAAGGGCGACCCGGCGTCGGTCGGGGCGACGACATCGGTCGAGGCGACGGCATCGGTCGAGACGACGACATCGGTCGAGACGACGACATCCTCGCCCGGGGGGAGGTCCTCGGCGATGGGCGCGTCCTCGGTCGGGGACGAGAGGTCTTGCGCGAGCTGGTCGAAGAACATGGCGGCGTCGGTGCCCGGAGGCACATCCGTCGCGACGACGTCGAGGAACGGCTCGGGGACGTCCGCCGGGGCCTTCGCGTCGGGCGCGGCGGCGTCGGGCGCGGCGGCGTCGGCGAAGCTCGCGTCGTCACCACCGTCCACCGCGATGGGGCGCACCACCGAGGGGGCGCACGCGAGGATCAGAACAGGACAGAGAGCGGCGCGCCATAGACGGCGGCGGGAGGCGTCACGACGGCTCAAGCGGGCATCCAACTCCTTTCAACGACGACGCGAAGGTACCACGCCCGATTCGCGCGAAGGCGGGCAGAAGTCCCCGCGCGGGGATCGACCCGAACACCGCGCGCGGCGTGGTATCCCCGAGGGCGCGATGAAGTGCGGCGGAGAAGCGAAGCGGGCGGAGCGAACGCCGTGAGGCTGCGCACGCGCTTCGCCCTGGTGATGGCGCTGGGGGCGGTGGTCCCGCTGGTGGGCGCCGGCGCGCTCGCCCGGGTGGTGCTGGTCGATCGCTTCGCGCAGATCTCGGCGCGGCGCTCCGAGGCGGCGATCCAGCGGGTGTCGCGGGCGCTCACGGCGCGGGTGGAGGCGCAGCAGCGGCTGCTCGATCGCTTCTGCGCGCACGACTACCTCGTCGACCGCGCGGCCCTGCAACTCGAGACCGGGCGCTTCGACGAGGCCGCCCGGCAGGACCTCAACGCCCTGCTCCCCGCCGTGCGCGACGCCCTGGGCTTCGACGCGCTGAGCCTCGTGCGCGACGGGGGGGCGGTGCTCGCCAGCGCGCACTACCCCGGCCTCGCGGGCCGCGTCGACGTCGCCACCTGGACCCTCGCCGCGCGCCGCCGCCCCACCGACCGCTGGGTGCGCCCGATGCGCTTCTACGAGCCCCGGGGGCCCGCCGATCGCCTGGTGCTGGAGAGCACCTGCGTGCACCGCCGCGGCGTGGCCGTGGCCGTGAGCGGCGGGGTCTCGCTGACCGCGCGCTTCGTGGCCGAGCTCGCGCCCGACGACGAGGCCCGCGCCCGGGTGGTGCTGGGCGCGGCGCCGGTCGACGAGCCCGCGGCGCGCTTCGGCACGTGGCGGCGGGTGCTCTCCCTGCGCGGCCCCGACGGCGCCGCGGTGGCCTCGGTGGTGGTCGAAGGCAACGACCCCTCCATGCGCGACCTCGCGCGCGACCTCGACGCGCTGATCCTCGTGGCGCTGGCCTTCGCGACGCTGCTCGCGGTGCTGCTCGCGGTGCTGGTGGCGCCGCCGCTGACGCGCCCGCTCGCCCGCCTCGCGGCCGACGCCGAGCGGATCGCCCTGGGAGAGAGGGACATCGACGTGCTCACCGACGCCGCGGGGGAGCTCGGCAGCCTGCAGCGGGCCTTCGCGCGCATGGCCCGGGAGCTCACCGACGCCGAGAAGCGCGTGCGCCGCGCCGAGCGCCTCGCGGCCTGGCGAGACATCGCCCGGCAGATGGCCCACGAGATCAAGAACCCGCTCACGCCCATTCGCATGGCGGTCGAGATGCTCCGCAAGGCCCGCGCGCGAGACCTCCCTGACTTCGGGGAGCTCTTCGAGGAGGAGACGAAGGTGGTGCTCGACGAGGTCGAGCGGCTGCGACGTCTCGTCGAAGACTTCTCGCGCTTCGCCCGCGCCCCGCGCCCGCGGCCCGAGAGCCTGCGGGTGGAGGAGGTCGCGCAGCGGGTGGTGGACCTCCACGCGGGGGACGAGACCCCGGTGGACCTGCTCCGCGACGGCGACGCGGGGGAGATCCGTGCGGATCGGGACCAGCTCACGCAGGTGCTGGTGAACCTCGTGGCCAACGCCTGCCACGCGGCGCGCGAGCGCTCGGTGAACCCGGGTGAGTCCGCCGCGCCGCGGGTGCGCGTGCGCACACGATCGCTGGGCGCCGACGCGGTGCGCGTCGAGGTCGAAGACAACGGTCCCGGCATCGCCCCCGAGGTGATGGAGCGGCTCTTCGAGCCCTACGTCACGAACAAGCGCGGCGGCACCGGGCTGGGCCTCGCGGTGGCGCACCGCATCGTCACCGAGCACGGTGGGACCCTCACCGCCGATACGGGCGCCTGGGGCACGCGCTTCTCCCTCGACCTCCCGCGCGCGGGTCCGCCCCCGGCCGCGCAGGCGACCCACAACGACGAGTCGCGCGGGGGGTGAACCCCGACCAGGGGCGCAGAACGTTCGCTGCGTCACGTGGTCGCAGCGGACTCGCCAGGGCGCGTCGCGGCACTACACTACCGTCGCAGAGCTTTCAGAAGGAGCGTGTGGTGATGCGAAGAATGATCGTGGCGGCGGCGGTGCTTGGCGCGTGTTCCAGTGATCCCGCGGTGCAGCCGGGCACCGACGCCGCGGTGGGGACCGACGCGGTGGTCGCGAGCGACGCGCCCGCGAGCAGCGCCGTCGAGGTGCGCTTCGAAGCGGTGGTGGGCGCCACGCCCTTCTCCTGCGCGCCTTCGGGCGGTTCGTTCGCGGGGCTGGGCACCGCCGCGAGCCCGTGGGTCCCGCTCGATTTTCGCTTCTACGTGCACGACGTGCAGCTCGTCCCCGCGGGGGGCGGCGCGCCCGTGCCCGTGACCCTCACGCAAGACGGCACGTGGCAGCACCAGAGCGTCGCGCTGCTCGACTTCGAGAACGCCATGGGCACCTGCGCCAACGGCACCGCGGCGACCAACGACCGCGTGCGCGGCACCGTGAACGCCCCGGCGGGCACGCGCTGGGCGGGCGTGCGCTTCAAGATCGGCCTGCCCCTCTCGCTGAACCACCAGAACCCCGCGACCTCGCCCTCGCCGCTGAACCTCTCGACCCTCTTCTGGGCCTGGCAGAGCGGCTACAAGTTCGCGCGCATCGACGGCCGCAGCGGGATGAACGCGTTCAACATCCACCTCGGGAGCACCGGGTGCACGGGTGACCCGGCCATGGGCATGGTCACCTGCACCGAGGGCAACCGCGCCGAGACCGTGCTGATGAACTTCGACCCCGGCACCAACGTGGTCGTCGCCGACCTCGCGCGGCTCGTCGCGACCACCGACGTGAGCCGCAACATCGACGGCGCGCCGGGGTGCATGTCCGGGCTCACGGACACAGAGTGTCGTACGATCCTCCCCGCCTTCGGGATCTCGATGAACGGATCGCCCGCCACGCAGACCTTCTTCAGCGTCCGCTGAGGCCCACCGGTGCTTCCGCGGCGCCGACGTGCGCCATGAACAACGCCCTTCGCTCCCTCTCGCTGACCCTCGCCGCCACGCTCCTCGGGGCGTGCGGGAGCGCGCCCGCCGACCCGGGCCTCTCCATCACCCCGCCGCCGGGCTTCCCCGCGATGCGGGTGCCCGCCGACAACCCCTTCACCCGCGAGAAGGCCGAGCTCGGTCGTCGGCTCTTCTACGACCGTCGACTCTCGGGCAACCAGACGCAGTCGTGCGGGAGCTGCCACGAGCAGCGCCTCGCCTTCACCGACGGGCGCGGCCGGGGCGTTGGCTCCACGGGTCAGATGCACCCGCGCGGCGCCATGAGCCTGGTGAACGTGGGCTACGCCGTGACGCTCACCTGGGCCAACCCCTCGGTGCGGGAGCTCGAGCGCCAGGCCCTCGTGCCCCTCTTCGGCGAGGACCCCGTGGAGCTCGGCCTCGCGGGGATGGAGGCCGTCATGCTCGACCGGCTGCGCGCCGACGCGCGATACCCCGCGATGTTCCGCGCGGCGTTCCCGGGCGCGGGGGACCCCATCAACCTCGACAGCGTGACCAAGGCCCTCGCGAGCTTCCAGCGCTCGATCCTCTCGGCGAACTCGCCCTACGACCGCTACCAGCGCGGCGAGCGCGGCGCCCTCAGCGCCTCGGCGGTGCGCGGCATGGACCTCTTCTTCGGCGAGCGCCTGGAGTGCTTTCACTGCCACGGCGGCTTCAACCTCACCGACTCCGTGATCACCGCCGCCACCCGCTTCGAGGAGACGCCCTTTCACAACAACGCGCTCTACAACACCGACGGCCGCGGCGCGTATCCGCCGGAGAACACCGGCGTCCACGAGATCACCCAGCGCGCCGAGGACATGGGGCGCTTTCGCGCGCCCACCCTGCGCAACATCGCCGTCACCGCGCCCTACATGCACGACGGCTCCATCGCGACGCTCGACGGCGTCATCGACCACTACGCCGTGGGCGGCCGCCGCGTCGCCGAGGGGCCCAACGCGGGCAACGGCAACACCAGCCCGCTGCGCAGCGAGTTCGTGCGCGGCTTCGAGCTCTCGCCCGCCGAGCGCGTAGACCTCGTCGCCTTCCTCAACGCCCTCACCGACCCCACGGTGCTCACCGACCCGCGCTGGTCCGACCCCTTCGCGTCGGAGTAGATCCCCTTGTCGCGCAACGCGATCGTGCGCGCGCTGGCCGCGAGCCCGCTGCTGCGCTTCGCGCTCGGCGGCGCCCTGCTCTTCGCCGTCGACGCGTGGCGCACGCGCGATGCGAACACCCTCAGCCTCTCGCCCGCGTTCACCGCGTCGCTGCGTGAGGGCCTGCGGCGCGAGCGCGGGCGCGACCCCACCCCCGACGAGCTCGCCGCGCGCGAGCGGGAGTTCTTGCGCGACGAGGCGCTCTACCGTCACGCGCTCGCCCTCGGGCTGCAGCAGGGCGACGAGATCGTGCGCCGACGTCTCATCCAGAAGGCCACGTACCTCATCGAGGCCGCGTGTGACCCGCCGCCGCCGAGCGACGAAGACCTCCGCGTCTGGCGCGCGTCGCACCCCGACCCCGCCGCGGTGGCCCGCATCACCGTGGAGCACCGTTATTTCTCCCGCGAGCCCACGTCCGATGCGGGCGCGGGGGAGCCCTTTCTGCGCGGCGCGCGCTTCGTCGACGCCACCCCCGCGGAGCTCGATGGGGTCTTCGGCGAAGGATTCTCCGCCCGCGTCCGCGCGCTCCCGCCCGACGCGTGGGGCGGACCGCTGCGCAGCGCGCACGGGTGGCACCACGTGAGGTGGCACGAATCGCTTGCAGCGCAGGGAGATCCGTCGCGCGAGGGGCGCGCCCGGGCCGAGCGGGGATGGCGCGAGGAGCGCTGCGCGCGGCACGTCGACGACGCGGTGAACGCGCTGCTGCGGGGCTATCGCGTGGAGCGTCGCTGAGGCGCGGGTCGGCGGGTCACACCACGCGCGCCGTGGCGTTGGCGGGTTCGATGGAGATCACCGCGCCCCAGCGGCACGGCGTGCGACACGACTCATCGAGCACCGCGCCCGCGCTGCCGCGAGACCGCACCGCCCCCGGGGACCACGGGAGGTCCACCGCGGGCACGCACGGCTGTGGGGTGAGCACGCCGTTGGCCGCCGCGGTGGCCGCCGCCACCTGGGGGTTCATCGGCGAGCGGCACATGCCGAAGGGGAGCACGCTCGCGGGGCCGTGGTCGGTGACCAGCGCGAGGCGCTTGTTCCCCAGGCGCAGCGAGCGGTCGGGGGGCACCATGAGCGTGGAGGGAGACGCGCCCATGGAGCAACGGAGCGAGGCGCCTTCGGTGACCGCGCGGGGAGCGCTCACGGCACGTTCACCGTGTGGAGGTAGTCGCCGGCGTAGTTCGTGACGATCACGGGCGGCTTCGTGGACGACGTGTCGAGGGGCACCTGCTCCCAGCAGAGGAGGGACTTCTTCGTGTCGGTGGGATCGACGTTGATGTTGATGAGCACGAGGTTCTGCCCGAACTTCTCGACGACCTCGGGGAGCTTGAGCTGCTTGCGGTCGCCGAGGACGTAGAAGTAGCCGCCCGCCGCGGACGTGCTCGGGGCGAGCTTGAACGGGGCGTAGTAGGCGTTGCCGCGCCAGTTCGGGCTGTTTGACGGCACCCCCGCCATCGACATCTCGTTCTCGCCAGGCGCGGGTTTGAAGCGGTTCACCGGCACGCCGAGGGGCACGTCGGTGTAGCCGCAGTAGCCCTCGGCCCGGGGCTTCAGTCGCGCGGCCACCTCCGGCGAGGTGACGCCCGCGATGGACTGCGCCTGACGCATGGGCGTGAGCCAGTTCTCCCCCGACATCATGTCGCGCCAGTACTCGACGATCCTGTCGAATCGCCACAGGAGGCTGTACTTGCGCAGGCCCTCGTCGAGGTACGCGATCCGAATCGGACCCTCCTTCTGATGCGCCTGCGCGTCGCGCTGGGCCTTCAGCCAGGCCCGCTTCGCCTGCTCCAGGCGGTCCCACTCGATCACCCACATCACCTTGCGCACAACGGCCTTCGCGATGATCGCGTCGTGGAACATCATCGCGTGGCGGATGCAGCGAGTGTTCTCCGCGGTGGTCACGTCGAGGGTGTGGTCCGTCGGCGGGCCCATCTCGCTGGTCTCCCAGTAGTCCGCGGGCTTCTTCGCGATGTTGTCGCGCAGCGTCGTGAGGACCCTGAGGTCCGCCCGGGTGAGGTGCTTCTCCAGCTCGGACATCTCGAGCTGGGCGTTGGTCAAGCCCCAGTTGTGCTTGCACATCGAGACGAAGGTGTACGCCGCCTCGGTGTAGATCACCCCGAGCGAGGGGGGGAGCATCGCGCGCTTCACGATGAGGTCGCGGTTGGCCTCGCTCACCGCCGCGCGCGTGCGCTCGTCGCGCGCCACCGTGATGAACGCCTTGAGGATCGCCGTCTCGGGCGAGTCCTTCAGGGTCATGTGGTTGTAGATGTGAAACGAGAACTCGAGGTTCGCCTGCGGCGATGGGACGGAGAACTTCAGGCTGTACTTCGGGTTGCCCGGCGGGACGAGCAGCGCGAGCTTGTCGGGTGCCTTGTCGGGTTCCGCGGCCGACGGTGCGGGCACCACGTTGCCCTTCGCGTCCTTGACGACGGTGTTGCGCGGGCGCGCCGAGATCATCGTGCCCGCCGTCCCGGGGACGCGGGCGTAGCAGTGGTAGAAGTTGTCCCAGACGAGCACCTTGGGGTCCGTCGGGTCGCTGAGGTCCAGCGTCTGGTAGTGAAAGCCGGGGATCGTGTTGATCACCCCGTCCTTCTCGAAGCCCTGGATCAAGAACCCGCAGGCGTAGAGCGTGTTCATGATGTCGGCGTTGCCGAGGAGCTGCGCCACGATCTGCGGCGCCCCGCACGCGAAGCCCACGCCCCAGGTCATGATGCAGGAGTCGTAGGTGTTCAATGAAGAGGGCGCGCCCTCTTGATAGAGGGTCTTGAGCGCGGCCATGTGCGGGAGGCGACCGGGGCCCTTGAGGTTCTCGGAGTATCCCTTGAACCACTCCTGGTAGAGCCACCGCGCGTAGTCGGTGCGGGTGTGCTCGGCGAACATCCAGCCCTCGCCGACCAGGGGGCGGGTCTCCTTGCCGAGGCCGGTCCACTTGGTCCAGGTGAAGCGTCCGGCCCCTTTGCCTTCGGTGGGGAGGTCGGGCAGCAGCGCGCGGGCGCGGTTCACCGCGTTGACGATGGCCGTTGTCTTCTCCTCTCCCAGCTCCTGCTTGAGGCGCACCACGAAGGGCATCTTGACGCCCGCCCCCATCTCGAAGCGCCGCTGGTGCCAGTACAGGGGCTCGAGGTTGTGCGCGCGGTACTCCTCGTACGTGAGCTCGTGACGAAAGCACGGGTCGTCGCGGTTGGACTGATAGCTCGCGTTGGCGGGGTTGCCACGGTGCTTGGGCCCCGGCGGGGTCTTGTAGGGCTCGCACTCGGCCGCGAGCAGCACCGCGGCCGCGACGTCCCACCGCGGGAAGGGCTCGGCCGGGGTCGAGAGCGTCGCGTCGGAGTCGGTGGCGACCTTCGCGACGGGTGACGATCCCCCCGCGAAGCTCCAGCCCTTGAGGATCTCGGCGACGCCCTTCGGGGTCGGCGGGGGCGTCTCCGGGGGCGGCGGCGCGTCGACCTTGCGCGCCTCGTCGCCGAGGGAGCCGAACATGTCCTCGCCCCACCCGAGGAGCTTCGCGGCGACATCGCGGATGATCGCGAAGCCCTCCTGCTTCTTGAGCCCGGCCTCCACCTGCTTGCGCGAGAAGAAGATCAGCTCGTCGGGGTCCTTCAGCGCGTGGCTGTTCTGGTCGCTCATCTCAGGCTCCGTGCAGCGCCGCGAGCTTCGCCCGGGTCGCGTCGTCGGCCGCGCCGCTGGGCGCGATCGCGTTGTCAGACTGGAACTCCCGCAGCGCCGCGGCGAGCACGTCGTCGGCCGCGTCGTCGACGGCGCCGTCGAACCACCCGAGGTTGCGCAGGCGCTCCTTGAGCCCGCGCGGGCTCTCGATGGGCGCGAGGCGGTCGATCTTCACGCGCCACTCGCGGCGCGGGCCCTTGGGGTATGCCCCGGTCCACACGGTCACCGTCGCGGCGGCCGCCGAGGTGAGCACCCGGGCGCTCACGCGGCCGTCGGCGTCGGTCTCGCCCTTGATCGTCTCGCCGCCCGCGTAGACGTGAAAGTGCTTGTGCGCCAGGGGTTTCACGTCGGTGTCGGTGACCCGCAGGCGCAGCGGCGCGCGGGGCGGGTCGCGCGGGTCGGCGGGCGCGTCGGGCCGCGGCTCGTCGTCGCAGTTGAGCAGCACCTCGCGGCCTCGCACGTGCGCGTCGCGGTCGAGGGAGACGCTCGCGTCGGGGCTGAAGAGCTTCACGCGCCGCGCCGAGACCACGGCCTCCTCGTCGCCGAGGGTGAAGGCCGCGGCGCCGCCCGTCGCGTGCACGCCCGACTCGCCCGCGACCCGCACCCGGGGCGCGATGATCTCGACGCCCGCGGGGGTGATCACGATGGCGCTCTCGCCGCAGCGCAGCACGATCTCGGTGTCGGCGCGGATCTCCACGCGCTCGCCGCCATTCAGCTCGAGCTCCCTCGACGAGCGCAGGGTGAAGGTCGCCGACTCCCCGCGCCCGGCCTGCAGGGTCACGTCGCCGTCGGCCCCGAGCGCCATCGCGCCCCCCGCGTCGACGGACCAGTCCCCCGCGATCACGTCCCCGCGCCGCCCGCCGATCTCGGTGAGCTGCGCGCCGCCGATGTCCTCGACGCGGTCGCGCCTCGCACGTACCCGCACGCTGCCGTCGACGCGAAGGTCGTGGTCACCCCCCGACGCGACGGTCACGTCACCCATCGCGCGGAGCGAGAGGTCCTGCCCCGCAGTGAGTTCGGCGTGACCGACGGCGCGGAGGTGCAGGTCGCCGCGGCTGTTGAGCTCGACGCGCTCGCTCCCGGTCTGATCCTCGAAGAGCAGCTCGTGGCCGTTGGCGCCGCCCGGGGTGCTCTGCGTGCGAATGCCGCTGCGCGTGCGGTGCTCGGGCAGCGAGAAGGCCGGGGGCGCGCTCGCCGAGGGCAACGACCCGATCACCACCGGGCGGTCGGGGTCGCCGCCGAGGAAGGTCACCAGCACCTCCATCCCCACGCGCGGGATGAACTGCGTGCCCCAGCCCGTGCCCGCCCACGGCTGCGTCACGGGGATCCAGCACGAGGTGTTCTCGCGGGTCTCGCGGCGGTCCCAGTGAAAGCGCACCTGCACGCGGCCGAGGGCGTCGACGTGGATGTCCTCGCCGGGCGGCCCCACCACCGTCGCGGTCTCGGTGACCTGCAGGATGCGCCGGGGCGGAATCGCCGGCGGAAAGGGACGTTCCGCGGGCACACACGAGAATTCATTCTCGTAGCTCGCGCCGCCGTTGTTGGCGAAGCCCTCGGTGTCGGCGCGGCGCCCGCGGTGCGTCACCCGCGTCGGGACCCAGCGGCGGTCGAGGCTCGCGGCGGGGTGGTCGGTGAGGTCGAAGTACGCGCCGGGGCGAAGCCGCACGCAGGTGCTCGCGCCGGTCGCGCGCTCGAGGTCACGCCGGGCCTGCGCGAGGCGGTGGCGCGTGCGCGAGCGGCGCACGTCGGGCTCCTGCCCCTCGTCGTGGTGGAGGTACACCTCCGCGGCGGCCTCGTCGCGGTGGCGCAGCACCCGGGGGTCGCGCGAGACCGCGTCGAGCTCGCGCTGCGGAAAGCCCAGGTCGTACCCGCGCATCGCCACGGCGCCCACGCCCACGGCCTCGGCGGCCTCGAAGCGCGTCGCGTGTTCGCCGTGCGCGACCATGCCGTCGCCGTGGGAGAAGGGCAGCGCGAGCTCTCCCTCGACGGCGCGCCACCGCGTCGGGACGTCGACGCACACCAGCCGCTCGATGACGTTGCCGTGCTGCGCCTCGTCGCACTCGGTGAACCACGCGACGCCCTCCTCGGCGAGCAGCCGTTGGACGAAGTCCAGGTCCGTCTCCTCGTACTGCACGGAGTAGCTCCGCGGCCGCTGCGGCGCCTCGACGCGCCACGCGAGCTCGACGCCGTAGGCGCGCAGGGTCGCCGTGAGCATCGCGGGCACCGTCGTGTCTTGAAACACCCGGGTGTCGCGGCGGTGCGCCGCGAGCGCGACGCGGGGCACGATGCGCAGGCGCGCGCGGGGGAGGCCCCGGGCGGGCGAGGGGATGCCCGCGTGCACGTCGGCCACGACGCCGTGGATCACCCGTGAGGGCCCGTCGCGGTCGGGCGCGAGGGTGAGCGCGGCCTCGGCGCCGAGCAGCTCCCGCGCGAGGCCGTCGAGGTCGTGGGACGTCGCGACCACCACGTCGAACGCGAAGGGTCGCGAGAGCGTCTCCTCCCCCTCGAACGAGACCACCGTGAGGTCGTCGCCGTGCGGCGCGTCGACGCTCAGCGCATGGCCCGCGCGCTCGCCCTGCGCGGCGCTCTCGAAGATGGGATGGCCGAGAAACTCCATGCGCGGGCTCCATGGCAGCTCCCGTGCCGCGCACGAAACGCCGCGTGCGCTGTGATGACGGGTGGCACGCCGCCCCTCGGTGCCAGGGGTGCGGGTGGCACGCGGGGTGGCACGCGGGGTGGCACGCGAGGACGTCTCACCCTGTGACGCGAGGCGCGCGAGGGCGTCGCCGACGTCGCGCGAGGATCACCCCCAACGCCGCGAGCCACCCCGCGCCGCTCGCACGCGACGCGCGGGTGGAGCAGGCACACCCCGACGAGGACCCGGGCGGGCGCGCGCTGGCGTCGGGCGCGGAGACGTCCATCGCGGAGACGTCGACCGACACCCCCGCGTCGAGGGCGGGCGGGGCGCCCGTGGCGGCGATCCAGAGGTGCGCGGTGACCACCCGGGGCTGCCCGTTCACCGAGAGCTCGCAGCGCCAGCGGTCGTCGGTGGTGCCCGCCGGGGCATCGACGTCGCGGGTCGCGGTGAAGGGGTCGGCGGTGACCGCGACGGCGTCCTCCGCAGCGCCGTTGCGCACGAAGCTGAGCGTCGCGCCCATCGCGCCGGTGACCGTCACGCGCAGCGTCGCCCGGGGCGCGCGCACGGTGTCGCCGAGGAGCGCCTCGCCCGCGCGCAGGTCCACCATCGGGTCGCCCGGACCCTGGAGCTTGACCACCGTGCGCCCCGCGCGCACCGCGGCGACGATGGCGGGCGCGCTGAGCTCCGTCGCATAGACCATGGTGGTGGGTCCGCCGATGGGGCTCGCGAGGGAGCCGCGGTCCTCGCCCGCGCGGTGGTCGTCGCTGCCGCCGATAGGGGCGACGTGCTCGCCGCGGGCGAGGTAGGTCTCCCAGAAGCGCACCGAGCGCGCGTAGAAGAGCGTGCCCGTG
>JBILLI010000672.1:0-4249 GCA_044376155.1 Polyangiales bacterium | reverse complement strand
CGAGGGAGAGGGCGCGCTCTCGCTGGAGTTCGCGCGGCAGTTCGCGGGCCGGCAGCGCGCGGCCGACCGGCGCCTCGCGTCGCTCACGCAGCCCAGCGAGGCCCGCATCGCGGAGATGGTGCTGGCGCTCACCGCGCGCTTCGGCGAGCGGCTCGACGACGGCTCCGTCGTGGTCCCGCACCGCATCACCCGGGCGAACCTCGCGGCGATGGTGGGCACCACCATCGAGACGGCGATCCGCACGCTCTCCCGCTGGACCCGCGACGGCCTGCTCGCCCCCGCGGAGGGCTCCCTCGTGGTGAGCGATGTCACGGCCCTCGCGCGCGTCGCGCAGATCGCGCCCGAGGAGGTGCCGCAGCTCGCCGAGCTCACCCGACTGGTCTGACCGCGTGGTAGACGCCCCGGGTGTTTCGCATCCCCGTGGACCCCACGCTGGACCTCGTGCTCCTCGAGCCCCGCCACGCGGGCCTGCTCTTCGCCCTCGTCGATGAGAACCGCGCGCACCTCCGCCGCTGGCTCCCGTGGGTCGACGCGACCCGCGGGGTGGGCGACTCCGCGGCGTACATCCACGCCACCCTCGGGCAGTTCGCGCGCAGCGAGGCCCTCTCGGCGGGGATCTTCACCCAGGGGTCCCTCGCCGGGATCGTCGGGTATCACCCCATCGACTGGATGAACCGCCGCACGAGCCTGGGCTACTGGCTCGCGGCGCCGTTTCAGGGCCGCGGCCTCATGACCCGCGCGGTGCGCGCCCTCACCACCCACGCCTTCGGGGCCCTCGGGCTCCACCGCCTGGAGATCCGCGCCGGGGTCGAGAACCACCGCTCGCGGCAGGTGGCCGAGCGCGCGGGCTACACCTTCGAGGGCGTCGCCCGCGGCAACGAATGGATGCACGACCGCTTCATCGACCACGCCGTCTACGCCGTGCTCGCGACCGAGTGGACCCCCGTGGCACGATAGGCCACCGGCGATGCCCACCTGGATCCTCACGCTCCTCCTCGGGATGCAGGGCGCGGCCGCGCAGACGGTGGCGCCGCGGCACTACCCCGCGTTCGACACCACCGACGTGGTGCCCTTCCCCTTCGACGACGCGCGACTGCTCGACCCGCGGCACCGCAACGCCGGGGGCGTGTGGGTCACCCCCAACGCGCAGCCCGGGATGCGCCTGCCGCTGTTCATCTACCTCCACGGGCTCAACCGCGCGCGCATCCCCCGCCGCTGGCTCCACGGATCACACTGGGACATGCGCACCATCGTCGGCCCCATGGTCAGCGACGGGCTCGTGGGCCCCATGGCCGTCGCCGTGCCCACCACCACGGGCGACAGCGCGCAGCAGGAGCGCACGATCTACCCCACCTTCGACGTGGCCGGCTTCGTCCGCGCCGCGGATGAAGCCCTTGCGCCGCAGGGCTTTCGCATCGACCCCGCGCGGGTGATCTTCTCGTCCCACAGCGCCTCGGGCTGCGCGCTGCGCAACGGGCTCTTCGCGGGCGTGGGCTCGCCCGCGGCGCAGACCATCCTCGACATCGACTGCTGCATGAACGCGGGCTTCGCCCGGGTGCTGGCCAACGCGCCGCCCTCGCAGCGGGTCATCGTGGTCTACCAGGACTGGATGTGGCGCCGCGGCTACAACGACTTCATCAACACCTTCCTCACGCTGAGCGCGCGCTCGCCCAACCCCGACGCGCGCACGCTGGAGCGCTGGCAGATGCAGGGCATCGACGTGCACAACGACATCGTGCCCATCGCGCTGCGCCGGTGGCTCCCCGAGCTGGTGCCGCCGTGAGGGCGGTGGCGCTGGTCCTCGCGCTGCTCTCGTGCGCGCACGGGCCGCGGCCCTACGTCGCGCCGACGGTCGACGCGGGCAGCCCGACGCGGGGCGAGGTGGACTACGCCGAGGCCATCCCCGACGCCTCCGCGTGGCGCACCCTGGCCGCGCGGCCGGGCCGGGAGCTGCGCGCGCGCACGGAGGTGGTGAAGGTCATCATCGACCTCGCGGACCAGTGGCGCCCGTACTTCCTCCAGTCGCAGCGCTGGGAGATCCACTACTACTTCGCCTCGCGCTTCCTCTCGCGCCCCGACCTCCCCGTGGAGGAGCACGGCGCGTTCAACATCCGCGAGTACCGCAGCCCCGACCGGCGCTTCATCCTCGCCACCCTCACCCGCCACCACGACCAGGACGTGTGGTCGATGGAGCTCGTGGCGGGCGACACCCTCGACGTCTCCCGCACTGCGCGGGCCTTCGAGGTCGTTCGTGCCCGTACGTTCTTCGGCCCCGCGCTGCGCTACCTCCCCGTGCCCCCGGCGCACGCCTCGAACCCCGACGCGCTGCGGGCCGCGGGCGTCGCCCTGGTGACCGCCGACGAGCTCTACGCCGGCGTGCGCTACCAGCCCGTGAACGTCGGCGTCGCCTACGGCTACCTCCGGCTCATGCCCGGGGACTTCGTGTCGAACCGCGTGCGGCGCAACGACATCGTCGTGCTCCCCGAGGCGCCGCTGGACCTCCCGGTGTGCGCCGGCGTGATCACCGCGGCGATGCAGACGCCCCTGAGCCACGTCGCCGTGCTCGCGGTGAACCGGGGCACCCCCGACATGGCCCTGCGCGACGCCCTGCAAGACCCGCGGCTGCGCGCGCTGGAGGGGCGCCTGGTGCGTCTCCACGTCGGGCCGCAGGAGTGGGCGGTCGAAGAGGCCGCGCTGCCCGAGGCCGAGCGCGCGTGGGAGTCTCTGCGCCCCCGCGCGATCACCGTGCCGCGGCTGAACCCGCGGGACATCGGCCTCCCCCTCCTCGCCCAGCTCGATCGCACGCGCGTCGACGCGGTGGGCGCCAAGGCCGCGCAGCTCGCCGAGCTCGGGCGGATCTCCCCGCGGGTGCCCCTCCCCCGGGCCTTCGCGATCCCCTTCTGGGCGTACCTCCAGCACCTCGCGCGCAGCGGCGCCGACGCCGGGGTGCTCGCGCTCTCCACCGACCCGACCCTTCTGCGCGACGCCGACGCCCGCGCCCGCGCTCTCGCGGCCTTGCGGCAACGCATCACCGACACCCCCGTGGACCCCTCCCTGCTCCGCGCCGTGCGCGCGCGGTGGCAGACGGTTTGTCCGGGCGCGGCCCTGCGCCTGCGGTCGAGCACCAACGCCGAGGACCTCCCGGGCTTCAACGGCGCGGGGCTCTACCGCTCCACCCGCGTGGCGGCCGACGGCGACGACGCCGCCCTCGCCGACGCGCTGCGGGCGGTGTGGGCGAGCACCTGGAACACCCAGGCCCACGAGGAGCGGGACTTCTTTCGCATGGACTCGTCGCGCGTGGCCATGGCGGTGCTCGCGCAGGAGTCCATCGACGACGACGTGGTGAACGGCGTGGCTGTTACCGCGAACCCCTTCAACGAAGGGCGCCCCGCGGTCTTTCTGAACGCGCAGGTGGCGCGCGACGCGGGCGGCGCGATCACCAGCGCCCGCGCCGACGCCGTGCCCGAGCAGGTGCTCTGGTACACCTACGCGGGCGACGGGGAGTTCGAGCGGGTCTCGCGCTCCTCCCTCACCCGCGGCGCGGAGGTGCTCACCGAGGCCGACCTCCGCGCGGTGGTCCCACACCTGCGCGCCATCGACGCGCACTTCGTGCCCTCGCTCAGCTTCGACGACCGCGGCGGCCGCGCGATGGACGTGGAGTTCATCCTGGCCGGGCCCACCCGCCGCGTGGTCATCGTGCAGGCGCGGCCCATCACCCTGCGCTACGACGACGGTCGCGGCTTCGCGCTCCCGCCCTGATCAGATCCCGCGCGCGCAGCGCATCCCGCGGTCGATGCGGGCCTCACGCGCGTCGACGGCCACCGCGCGGTGCAGCTCGGCCTCGGCCGACGCGCGCAGGAACGACCCGCCGCGCACGATCGCCTGACCGTCGGGCGAGGCCCCCACGGGGTCGCGCAGCACACCCCCCGTGGGGCGCGGCGCGAGGGGGCCGTCGAGGGTCCACTCGCTCACGTTTCCGACGATGTCCACCAGGCCAAACTCACTGCGATCGGCGGTGACCCCACCGGGCGCGAGGGCGCCCTCGCCGCAGCCCGCGAGGCGCGCGAGGCCGCAGTGCGCCGGGCGCTCGCCCCAGGGGAAGGTCCGGGTCTCGTAGCCGCGCGCGGCGAGCAGCCACTCGGCCGCGGTGGGGAGCCTTCCACCCGCCCAGCCGCAGTAGGTCGCGGCCATCGCGTGGGTCACGTTCACCACCGGGAGCTCCGGGCGCACCATCTGGCCGAAGGGGTCC
>JBILLI010000671.1:0-4253 GCA_044376155.1 Polyangiales bacterium | reverse complement strand
ACTCCGCAGTCTGGTGCAATCGATAAACCCGAGCGGGTACGTGCGAGATCCCGTGGGCCGTTGGTCGCCCTATGCACCGACGCGCTCGACGATCTCGACGACGCGCGCGGTGGCGTCGGGCTCGGCGGCGAGCCGGGCGCCGAGGCGCTGCGCGGCCTCCTTCACCGAGGGGTCGAGGGCGCGGCGGAGGGCCTTCTCGAGGGCCGCGGGCGCGAGGTGCTTGAAGGGCAGGTGCACGCCGACGCCGAGGCGCTCGACGCGCGAGGCCCAGAAGGGCTGGTCGGCGAAGACCGAGGTCACCACCGCGGGCAGGCCGGCGGCGAGGGCCGCGTGGGTGGTGCCCGCGCCGCCGTGGTGCACGGCCGCGGCGCAGCGCGGGAGGAGCCAGCCGTGGTCGACCGCGCCGACGATGCGCACGTGCTCGGGGAGGTCGCGGGCGGCCTCGAGGCGCGACCAGCCGGCCCCCACCAGCGCGCGCACGCCGCAGGCCGACGCGACGGCGCCGACGGTCTTCAGCATGGCCGCCGGGTCGCGCACGGGCATGCTGCCGAGGCCGAAGTAGACCGGCGCCGAGCCCTGGCCCAGCCACTCGACGAGCGCGGGGTCGGGGGCGCCCTCGCCGAGCCGCGCGCGCGCCGCGGCGGGGAAGCCGATGGCGCCCACCACGGGCTGCGTCTCGCCCCAGTCGTCGGGCTGCGCCACGAGCAGGGGGCTGTAGGCCTGCACCGAGAAGGCCCCGCGCGCCGCCTGGCGCTTCGCCGTCGACGCCGCGGTCGGCGCGAGGCCCACCCGCCCGCGGAAGGTGTTCACGTCGTCGCGGTAGCCGCCCCACCACAGGCGGTCGAAGAGGGCGTGGGTGGCGCGGTTGAGCGCGCCGAAGGGCAGCGGGCGCGTGGTCACCAGGCCGTTGGGGAAGGCCGACGTCGGGCGCATCGGCGCGAGGTGCAGCGACACCATCGGAACCGACCGCGACTCGGCCATGACGCTGGAGTGGTCCTCGGTGAGGAAGCCCGCGACGATGACGTCGGCGCCGTCGCAGGCGCGCTGCTGGTCGGCGATGAGCGCGTCGCGGTTGGCGCGGATCTCGGCGCTGATGTGCTTCATGAAGGTGGCCATGTTGCCCGCGGCGAGCCACGCGCGGCCCTGCTCGGACTCCATGAAGGCCTGCGAGTCGATGGCGATGCGCCCCGCCGCGACGCCGCACCTCCCCGCCCACTCCTGGAGGTTGGGCGGCACCGCGAGGGTGACGTCGTGGCCGCGATCCTTCAGCGCGAGGGCGACGGCGACGAAGGGCTGGACGTCGCCGCGGGTTCCGTGGGTGGTGAGGGCGATCTTCATGGGGCGATGGTCTCCGATGGGGGGCTTTGCCGCGCGGCGCGGGCGACGGCGTAGGCCTCGGCGCGGTTGACGAGGGCCTGGAGCGCGGCGAGCACCCCGAGGTCGAAGAGCGCGTCGCGCGGCCACGCGAGCAGCGCCACGAGGGCCGCGAGGTAGAAGGGCACGCCGATGAGGACGAGCGGCGTCACCGTGATGCCCACCGTCATCGCCATCAGCGCCTGCCCGAGAAACGCCATCCGCACCGAGTGCTCGACCGGCGTCCCCAGCGCGTACCCGACGAGGCCCACGCACAGGTTGAACGGGAACACCGCCATCGTCGCCAGCACCCGGCGGGCGCTCGCCCGGTTGAACATCAGCTTCGCGCGGTTGGCGTAGAGGGGCAGGGCGGCGATGACGCAGAGCGCGCCGCTCCAGGTCAGGTAGCCGGCGGCGCTCATGCGCACGCCGCCGAGCGAGAGGCCGATGCAGGCCGCCGCGATGAGCCCGCTGAACACCGCCGGGCTGACGCCGCCGGTCGAGCCGTCGAGGAAGACGTCGTTGTCGCGCACGAGGCGCGCGAGCTTCGCCGAGGCGAGGGCCTCCTGGGCGAGGGCCGCCTTCAGGCGCGCGAGCGCGTCGGCGAGCTCCGGGGCGGGCGCCGCGAGCTCGGTCAGCAGCAGCTCGGCGCCGGGCGCGTTGCGCTCGGCCAGCTCGAAGGCGATGGTGGTCGCGAGGCACGCGCGCAGGCCGTCGCGGGCGTGGGCGTTGTCGGGCCACGCGCGCAGGGCCTGCCGGAACCCGAACGCGCACTCCTGCGAGGCCCGCCGCGCCCGGGCGCGGGGCGCGGGGTCGTCGGTCGACGCGGCCTCCGCGAGCGCCGCGCGCAGCTCTCCCAGGAGCCGATCGGCCTCGGCCGACAGGTCGAGCGAGCCCCGGTGCCGTTGGAACTCCGCGACGGCCTCGCCGAACGCGAGCGCCCCGGCGAAGCGTCCGTCGGGGTCGCGCGCCGTCGCGCGGCGCACGAGGGCCGCGAGCTCATCGGGCACCCCGGCGTCGAGCTCGGGCGGGTCCGAGCGCAGGGCCGACCCGAGCACGGCCCACATCGTCTCGCCCTCGTGCAGGGGACGCCCGGTGAGCAGCTCGTAGAGGGTCGCGCCGAGGAGGTACACGTCGGTGCGCGGCGTGACCTCGCCGCCGCCCGGGAGCATCTCGGGCGCCATGTACGCGGGCGTGCCGGCGAGCTCGGTCGTGGGCGGCGCGCCGACGCGCGTGGCGACGCCCCAGTCGAGCAGGTAGACCTCGCCGAGGTCGCCGACCATCACGTTCTCGAGCTTGATGTCGCGGTGGATCACCCCGTGGCGGTGCGCGAACTCCACGGCGTTGCAGACCTGGCGGAGGATCTCCAGGTGGCGCCCGAGCGCGTCGCCGCGGGCGGCGGCGGGGCCCTCGGCGAGGACGAGGTCGCGCCAGGCGGTGCCCTCGACGCGCTTCATGACGAGCACGGGCTCGCCCGCGTCGCTGCGCCCGAGAAGGTGAACCGGGACGATGTTGGGGTGGTCGAGCGCGCTCGACAGCCGCGCCTCGGCGAGGAGGGCACCCACCGCGGCGTCGCAGAGCCGGTCGGGGCGCACGCGCTTCACGGCGACCGTTCGGTCGAAGGAGGTCTGCCGCGCGAGGTGCACGCAGCCCATGCCCCCGCGGCCGAGCTCGCGCAGCAGCACGATGTCCGACGCCTCGTCGGCGCCCTCGACGGCGAGGCTCACGCGCGGCAGGTCGGGCGCCGCGAAGGCCGCCGACGGGGCGGCGCCCGCGGCGAAGGTGCGCGCCACCGCGAGCCCGGCCGGGGAGATCGTCGCGCCTGGGTCGGCCTGCGCGGTGGCTTCGTCGGGAGCGAAGGTCGCCGCCCACGGATCGGTGTTCACGTTCGGCCTGCTCACAAGACCTCCGGGTCTGGGGGGCTAGGGGTCCAACGCGGTGCGACGGTCAAGCATCGCGGAGCTCCCATCCTCGGCCCGCTGAGTCTGCGCCGAAGTAGACGAAAATCCCCTGTATGCGAAGCGAACTTGCACCCCCTTGACGAGCGCTCGGATCACGGGTCGACCCTACCACCGCCACGCTGACCGAATCCAACCCCCTCCGCGCGCCGCGGACAGACGTCACCCTCCTGCGCGACCCGCTCGCCGCGCGCCCCTCCGCCCTCCCGCCCGCGTCCCCCGCGGATGAGATCACCGCGTCCCGCCACGACGACGCTCTCCGCCACCCGCGCGGCCGCGTTCATCGCGGTCCTCCACGGCGTCGCGCTTGCTGAAATTCTCTCGGCCACGGCCCGTGCGGTCCGCCCTGCCGTCCCGCCACGCGGTCCATGCGGCTGCGACACGCGCGGCCCTTGCGATCGCCAAAGCCTCTGCGTCCCAAGCGGTTACGACACGCGCGGCCTCTCGCATCGCTCGCGCGCAGCCCCGTCGCACGCCGAGATGCCGCGCTGGGGATTCGCTGCGCAACAGCGGCGACCGCAGCGCGCCGAGGGAGGCGCCGTCGACGAACGCGTGGGCAACGGTCGACCAGGACGCGGAGAGGGGCGCGGTGGAAGAGCGCGCGGGTTGCGGCCGGGAGGGGCGCGTGAGGGCGACGTGGTGAAAGGACGCGAGGGCTGCGGCCGCACGGGACGCGTCGGAGTGAGGTGGGAGAAGAACGCGCTGGCAGCGGTCGACCGGGACGCGTCGGAGTGAGGTGGTGGAAGAACGCGGGGGACGCGGCCGCGAGGGGCGCGTGGAGAAGGGCGCGGTGGAGTCGCGCGAGGGCAGCGGCCGCACGGAGCGCGGGGGAGTGAGGTGGTGGAAGAACGCGGGGGACGCGGCCGCGAGGGGCGCGTGGAGAAGGGCGCAGTGGAGTCGCGCGAGGGCAGCGGCCGCACGGAGCGCGGGGGAGCGACGTCG
>JBILLI010000670.1:0-4260 GCA_044376155.1 Polyangiales bacterium | reverse complement strand
CGGCGTCGTGATCGCTCGGAATCCATCGAGGATGCCTTCGCGATCACTCCTTGCAGCGCTCGCGTTTCGACGCCGCAATTCGGCACGTTTATACTGCGTAGGCTCCTTACCTTCCCGAGCTGCAGACGCGAGGGTGCTGAGACGCAGTGCAACGCCAACCGCGGCGGACCCAATGGGGTGAACTGGTCGGTGATCGGCGAGGGCGCGGCCATGCGCCTCGTCGAGATCTCGCCCTGGGCCGAGAGCTCGTAGTCCCGACGACGGGTTGCCGAAGGCTGATCCGACGGGCATCGTCCTTCGATGAATCGCTTCTCCTTCACCGCGAGGATGCGAGCAATCCTCGCCGTGGCGCTCGCCGCTGCGCCCGCCGCCTGCTGTTCCGTCGAGCAGTCCGAGAGTCGCACCGCGGAGAACCCTGCAGCGCCCTGGGGTGAGCAGCGGTGCGAGTCGCTCTGTCTGCGGGGTCCCGGCTGCCCCGGCGGCCCCACCCTCGCGTCGTGCGCGTTCGAGGGCCGCGCCCCCACCCGCACGCTGATCTGCGTGTTGGAGCGCACCGACTGCCCCGACCGGCCCGGTCCCTGGGGCGACTGCGGTCGTCGGCACGAGGGATCCGTGCCGCCCGTGGTGCGCGCCGACGGTGCCGCCGAGGTGCTCGCGCACCTGGCGCTGCTGGAGCGCGAGTCGGTGCCCGCGTTCGAGCGCCTCGCCGCGGAGCTCACGGCCCACGGCGCGCCCGACGCCCTCGTGCGGGACGCGAAGCGCGCGGCGAACGACGAGCGGATGCACGCGCGGGTGATGACCCGCCTCGCGCGCCGCGCGGGGGCGACGGTGCCGCGGTGGCGTCCGTCGCGCGGAGGGGTGCGCCCGCTGCGCAGCCTCGCCGAAGAGAACGTTCGCGAGGGATGTGTGCGCGAGACCTACGGCGCGCTCGTCGCGGCGTGGCAGTCCGTTCGCGCCGCCGACCCGACGCTGCGCGCGGCCATGCGCGTCATCGCCCGCGACGAGACCCGGCACGCCGCCCTCGCGTGGCGCGTCGACGCGTGGGCGCGGGGGTTACTCTCGGCCGATGAAGGCGCGGCCCTCGACGCGATTCGCGACGCCGAGGTGCGGTCCCTGCGTGACGAGGCCATGCGTCCGGTGGAGCCGCGACGCCGCGCGCTGGGTCTCCCCGGCGGCGACGAGGCGCGGCGGCTGGTCGCGGCCTGCGCGCAGGGTCTCTGGCAGGAGGCGCGCGCGTGAGGACCGCCCTGACCCTCGCGCTCACGCTCGCATCGGGCGGTGCCGTTGCGCAGACGCCCGCGCCCAACGTGCTCACGCTGCACCCGCTCTCGCTGATCACGGGCTATGTCGACCTGGAGGTCGAGCGCGCCCTCGGGCGCATGGTCTCGGTGTACGTCGCGCCCGGCGCGATCTTCGCGACGCGCCGAGGGACCGACGGCAACACCTCACCCGCGGTGTTCGCGTGGTCCGTCGACGTGGGGGCGCGCGTGTTCCCCTTTCGCCGCGCCCCATCGGGGTTCTTCGTGGACCTCTCCGCCGGGTACTACAGCAGCTGGTTCGAGGGCTCGGTCCGCGAGCGCGGCGACGGGCTTCGGGGGGTGGTGGGCGTGGGGTACACCCTGGTGCTCTGGCGACACCTCGTGCTCTCCACGGGCCTCGGGTTCCAGACACGCGCGCAGGGGCCCAGTTTCGACCGGCTCGGTGTGTCGTTCGGGCCCTCGCTGCGCGTCGCGCTCGGCGCCGCGTTCTGAGCCACGGTCCCTCCCCGGGTGATGGCCTCCCGTTCCAGCGAGAGCCTCGCGAGGCGCGGGCCGAGCTTCGCGTCGCACGCCTACCGGGCAAGCTCGCGACGTGACGAAGATCCGGTCGCCCGCCCGCGCCCGGCAGCCCCCTCAACGCACCGCGGCGAGGTCGCACGGATGCTGCGGCTCACCTCAGAACACCCAGGTCATGCCGACCTCGAGGCCGTCGAGGCACTCCCACGCGAAGGGCCCTTACAGCGACAGCTCTTCGACCACCTCATCGAGGCGCGTCAGCGTGCGCCGCGCCCGCGCGATCCACGGCGCCATGGCCCGCGCGCCCGCCGGCGACCCGGCGGCGATCTCCTCGTACTGCGCCACGCTCGCGCGCCAGAAGTCCTGCAGGTGCGCCACGACCGCCGTGAGGGCCTCGGGGCTCCCCGCGGACTTCAGCACGTCGGCGAGCATGCGCCGCCGCTCGCTCACCCGCAGCGAGCCGTCGGCGACGTGCGCGAGCGCGATGAGTTCCGCGCGGGTGATGTACGCCCCGCTGCGCGCGGGCGACGCGAGCTGCGCCGCCAGCGCGTCGATGGGACCCTCGGGCGCGCCCCTCATCGACCCACCCCGTGAAGCTCCCGGGCCTCGTCGTCCATGTCCTGACACCTCGCGCAGAGCCCCTCGTCGCCGAGGGGTTTGAAGACGCTCCCGCACTCACCACACGCGCGCATGACCATGCGTCCCAGGGGCTTCGGTCGACCGAGGGTCAGCGCCGCCAGCGAGACCTCGGGCGCCAGGGTGAGCGCGCGGGGCTCACACACGTCGTGGCACAGGCCGCAGCGCACGCAGCGGGCGGCGTCGAAGCGGAGCTCGCGCCAGAGGGCCGCGGGGCTCAGCGCGCCCGTGGGGCACACGTTCGCGCAGACCGTGCAGGCCGTGCAGGTCTGGGTGTTCCATCGCTTCTCCGAGGCGAAGGAGACCGACTCGGACGAGAGCTCGCCGGTGACCGCCGCGCCCCAGGCCGCGAGCCACCGCGCGCGACGGGCGGGCACGCGCGTGGCGCGCAGTCGGTCGCGGTCGAGGGCGCGCGGGTCGAGGGTGATCTCGCCGTCGTGCGTCGCGCGGAGCATGCGCCGCAGCGCCTCCAGCGGACCGGTCCGCGGCGGCCCGTCCTCTACCCGCAGCGTCCTCGCCTCGCCCATCGCGCGGAGCACCCTGACGGCCTCGTCGACCCGCGATGTCACCGCGCCGTGGGCGCCCTCGGCGGCGCACCCCGGCCGCGGGCGCAGCGTGAGCGCGGGGTGAAGGCGCGCGAGCGCGAGGAGGTCCTCCACCGCGAGGGCGGCGACGCAGGGGAGGCCGTCGTCTCCGCACGCGAGCTCCGCCGGCGCGTCGGCGAGAAAGGCCGCGACGTCGAAGCCCGCGTCGAGGGCCTCGGTGGGGCACGCCGACTGACACACCGCGCAGGAGACGCAGCGGGAGAGGTCCACGCGCACGGCGCCGCGGGGGTCGAGGGTCACCGCGTCGACCGGGCAGGCGTCGACGCAGGCGCGGCACGCCGCGGCGCGCGAGCGGGTGCGCACGCAGTCTTCGTAGCGCAGCGCGGGGGCGGTCACGTCGGCGACCCTTCGTCGCGCGCGTCGCGGTCGGCGAGCAGCAGGTCGAGCAGGGCCTCGGCGCCCTCGCGGTAGAGCAGCGTGCGCGCGCCGCGCTGCACCGCGAGGAGGTAGATGGGCGCCCACGGGAGCACCTGGTGCTCGAGAAAATCGCGCCCCGCGGCGTGCAGCGCGGCGGCGTAGCCTCGCGGCGCGGCCTCGGCCTCGGCCTCGCGCGCGCGGAGGAACGCGAGGAATTCGAGCTCCACGCCGAGGTGGTCGGGGCCCACCACGCGGCCCGCGGCGAGGTCGGCCTCCACCCCGTGGGCGCGGTAGACCTCCGCGGCGGGGTTCATCGGCCCGGTCTCGAGCATCCCGTCGTCGCGGAGGTAGAAAGACGCGTAGGGGATCGCGCTGACCATGGTGAGGTCGGCGAAGTCCGCGGCGAACACGGCCTCGCGGGCCTCGTCGTCGGCGAGCATCGCGGGCTCCTCGCTGTCGGCGAATTCCGGGAGGAGCGAGCGGCCGAGCTCCCCCGTGAGGACCGCCGCGAAATCGCGGTCGACCTCCTGCACGAAGAGGCGCGAGAAGAAGCCGTAGAGCCCGGCGCGGAGGGTGGGGTTCATGCGCCGCCGCGCACGGGTGAGCGGTACGCCTCGCGGGTGATGGCGACCCACGGACGCTTGAGGTGCTCGGGTCGGCGCAGCCCGCCGGGGCCCGGCGCGGGGCGCGTGAGGCGGTCGCGCCAGGCCTGGAACGTGCGGAAGGTCGCGTCGATGTCGACCTTGATGTCACCGATGCGATCGCCGGGTTGACCGCGCTCCAGCAGGGCCTTCTGGTGCCAGCAGTGCATCCCCGAGATGGGGTCGGGGTGGGGGTGGTGCACCGCGTTCTGCCAGACGCCCGAGAGCCCGTTCCAGTGGATGTTG
>JBILLI010000669.1:0-4267 GCA_044376155.1 Polyangiales bacterium | reverse complement strand
GCCGACGAGGTCATCGTCGAGTACCTCACGGCGAAGCGCGGCCTCGACGCCGACGCGGTGCGCGCGCGCATCGTGCGGGCCGACGAGGGCGCGGCCTACGCGCACACCTTCGACCTCGACCTCGACGCGCTGGTGCCGATGGTCGCGACGCCGGGTGACCCCCGCAACGGGGTGCCCCTCGACACGCTGCCGACGGTGAAGATCGACATCGCCTACGGCGGGAGTTGCACCGGCGGCAAGAAGGCCGACATGGACATGTACGCCTCGGTGCTCGCCGCCGCGGTGGCCCGGGGTGAGCGCGTGGCCGAGGGGGTGAAGCTCTACATCCAGTTCGGCTCGCAAGACATCCGCGAGTACGCCGAGGCCCGGGGCTACATCGACGTGTTCCACCGCGCGGGCGCGGAGCTCATCAACCCCTCGTGCGGGGCGTGCATCCGCGCGGGCCCCGGGGTGAGCGGCCGCCCCGACGAGGTCACCGTGAGCGCGATCAACCGGAACTTCCCGGGGCGCAGCGGCCCCGGCAAGGTCTACCTCGCGTCGCCGCTGGTGGTCGCCGCCAGCGCCCTCGCGGGTCACATCGTCGCCCCCGCGGGCTGATCCATGCGGGCGGCACCGCCGGGCCGACTCCGCGCCTTCCCGCCCGCCGACGGCGCGGTGCAGGGCGCGGCCCTCGCGCGCGGCCGCGGCGCGTGGTTCGTGGCGCCCGAGGGCGAGGCCGCGCTGGCCGTGCGCGTCGACCGCGCGGTGCTCGGGGTGCGATGCAAGCCCTTGTCGCGCAGAGAGATCGAGCACACCGTGGCCCCGCGCGAGGGCGGCTGGACCACCCCTTCATGGCCCTCCCTCGCCCGCGGCGGTGACCTCGCGCGGACCCTCACCGTGGAGGTCGACGCGCTCGACGCGCCCCCGCGAAGACTGTCTCTCCTGGTCGACGACGCGCCCGCGCGCACCGTCTGCCTCGCGCCCGACGCGCCCCCCGCCGAGGGGTGGCTCTGCGGATACCGCGCGTGCGCGTCGGACCCCATCGCCTTCGCGGCGCACGCCGCGCGACGGCTGGAGGGCGCGCTCGCCCTGCTCCGCGACCTCGGCGCGAAGCGCGGGCACTTCACCCTCTCGCGCCGGGATGATGAGCCCGTGCGCGCGCGGCTCACGCTCGGCGCGCCGCTGCCCGACGCGCTCTGGGCGACCACGCTGCGCGCGCTGGTGCGCGGCGCGGCGTGCGGTCTGGAGGTCGACGTGGGCTGGGCCGCGCTGCGCGTCGCGCCCTCGGCGCGCGGAGGCCCGGGGGTGAACGAGACCTCCCTGTGCATCGAGCGGGGCGCGGTCTCTGAGCGGCGGGAGTCGACGGCGCTGCGCGCGCTCGAGGAGCTCCTGGGGGACGCGCCCGAGGCGCTGCTGCAGGCGTGGTCGGCGCTGCGGCCCGAGGCGCTGTGGCCGCGCTGCGTGACCCGCTGGGAGCGCGAGGCCGGGGTGCGCGCGCTGCCGTTGTCGCCCGGGTGGTTCCGGCAGACGCTGCGGGCGCCCGCGGGCCGGGCATTCATGGAGGGCGCGTGGCGCGACGGGGCGCTGGAGGGGTATCACCCCCGAGCGCAGTCGTTCGCGGCGGAGGTCGCGCCGCGGGGAGCGGCCGCGGGCTCGGCCCGGGTGCGGGCGTTCTGGCGACGCACCGGCGGCGAGCCGATGCAGGGAGGCGTGGCATGAAGATCGAGCGCATCGAGGTCGAAGGGCACCGGGATCTGGCCCGGGTGGACTGGTCCCCCGCGGACCTCACGGTGGTGCGAGGCGGCGGCGCGACGGCCCTCGCCGAGGCGATCTTCGCGCTCTCGCAGACGCCCCGCGGGTGGCACGATTTGGACGCGTTCTGGGGCGCGCTGCAGCTCCCGCTGAGGGTGACCCCTGCCGGCGAGGAGGCCCACACCACCCGCTGGCGGCTCACCTGCGCGCCCCGCGGACCGAGCGATGACCAACGCCACGCGGAGTATGAGCTCGGGATCTACCCCGCGGCCGAGGGGCTGCCGTGGGAGATCCGCTACGAGTTCCTGAAGCGCTACGACGACTTCGACGAGCTCGAGGTGCTGCGGCGCGAGGGCGCCGGCGCGGAGTACAAGCTCAGCAAGCCCAGGCGCGGCGGCGCCACCGCGGGCCGCAAGGGTCGAGAGAGCTTCGCGGGCGACATCCCGGTGCTCGGCGCCCGACAGGAGCTCTTCGACGACCCCGCGGTGCTCCCCTTCGCGCAGCCCCTGGCGTGCTGGACCTGGTACCGCGGCTTCGACCTCACCGCCGCCCGCCGCGCGCGGGTGTACGCCGGCTTTCACGGGCGACTCGTCGAGCGCGGGGAGAACCTCACCAACGCGCTGCACGACCTCCACGACCGCGACGACACCCGCGGCGCCCTCGAGGCCGCGCTCGGCGCGGCGCTGCCGGGTCATCAGGGCTTTGAGTTCGAGGGCGCCGACGACGGCACCGTGACCCTCTGGCTGCGACGCGACGGCGCGCGGGTGTCTGCGCCTCACCTCGACGAGGGCGCGACCCGCGTGCTGTGCGCCCTCGCGGCGGCGATGGCGACCGAGGCGCCCGCCCTTCGCTGGTTCGAGCCCGAGGTCTTCGACGTGCCCGAGGTCCTCGGGCCGCACCTCGCCCGGTGCCTGGTCGCGCAGGCGGCGCACGCCCACGTGGTGCTGCGTGACCCGCCCCCGTGGCTCGAAGCCGCGCTGGAGGCCGCCGTGTCAGCGCGCGCGGAGACTGCGCCGCTGCGCGCGGAGCGGATCACCGTCGAGCTCGGCGATGGACCGTCGGCGATGACGCCAGAGAAATTCGGGTCATTGACAGGGCTTTCCCCGGTTCCATGAACTGGTGTAGGGTGCCGCGCCCGAGCGCCCCTGAGTCAGGGTGCGCCGGCGTGCAGGTGTGAAGCTCACGTCGCGGTCCCGCGCCGTGGAGGCGCGCACCTCGCACCCCGAGTTCGAGCCACGATTCGGAGAGGACCTTGAACGACATCCCCAACGATGCCGCGCAGCTCAGCCTGACCCACGCGTACGGCCCGGTGTTCATGATCATCGCCTTCGCCCTCTTCGTGGCGCTGGCGATGTTCACCCTGGCCTCTCTGCTGGGGCCGAAGAACCCCACCGAGACCAAGAGCATCCCGTACGAGTGCGGGTCCGAGAGCACGGGCACGCAGCATGTGAAGCTCTCCGTGAAGTTCTATCTCACGGCGATCCTCTTCGTGATCTTCGACATCGAGGCGATCTTCCTCTACCCCTGGTCGGTGCTGTTCCAGCGCCTGGGGTGGACGGGGCTCGTCGAGATGCTGGTGTTCCTCTCGGTGTTGTCTGCGGCGCTGATCTACATCTGGAAGAAGGGAGCCCTCGAGTGGGAGACCTAGGCAACGACACGCGGGTGCTCGGAGGCGGCGAGTCCGGCTTCGTCACCACCCGCTTCGACGCGCTGCTGAACTGGGCGCGCAAGTACTCGCTGTTCCAGTACCCTTTCGTGACCGCGTGCTGCGGCATGGAGTTCATGGCGACGGCCTCGCCGCGCTACGACCTCGCGCGCTTCGGCGCCGAAGCCCCGCGCTTTTCGCCGCGTCAGGCCGACGTGCTCTGGGTGGTGGGCACCATCTCCCAGCGGCAGGCCCCGGCGCTGCGGCGAATCTACGAGCAGATGACCGAGCCCAAGTGGGTCATCGCGTTCGGCACCTGCGCGTCGTGCGGCGGGTTCTACGACAACTACGCGACGGTTCCGGGCATCGACAAGATCGTGCCCGTCGACGTGATGATCCCGGGATGCCCCCCGCGTCCCGAGGCGGTGCTCGACGGCCTGATGCTGCTGCAGCACAAGATCGGCGTCGGGGACCGCACGCCGGTGACCATGAAGAACACGCAGCTCCCCGAGGGCGCCGACGGGCTCCTCGAGCGGCTGCACCAGATCCGATTGAAGTGAGCGGGCGATGTCGAAGCGGATTCTCGAGCGGTTGACGGAGCGGTTCGGAGCGGCGGTGCTGGAGACCAGCTCGGCCCACGGCGACGACGTCGCGGTGGTGACCCGCGAGGTCTGGAAGGCCGCGGCGGAGTTCATCAAGTCTGACCCGCAGTGCCAGTGCGACTACTTCGTCGATCTCTCCGCGGTGGACCTGTGTGATCCCAGCCGCGATGACCTCGACATGGACGACCGCTTCGAGGTCTACGTCATCGCGTATTCCCTCAAGCTCAAGCACCGGGTACGCATCAAGACCCGGATCTCTGGGGCGTCTCCCACCCTCCCCACCCTCGTG
>JBILLI010000668.1:0-4269 GCA_044376155.1 Polyangiales bacterium | reverse complement strand
ACCGCCGCGGCCCGCGCGTTCTTCGACAACGCCCCTCTCCGCATCCTGGTTGACTGCGACACGCACGCCGGGGTGGGCGCGCGACGAACGCGTCGCGTGGGAAGTCGCCGCGCCCTCCTGCGCCGTCACCCGCCGTCCGCAGGGTCGCCCTGCCACCACGCGCCGACGTCCAGCGGCACCGCGTCGAAGGGCGGGATGCGGGCCTCGGCCTCGTCGCTCCACACCCCGAGCTCAGACCAGCGGCCATTCTCCAATACGCTGGCCGTGACGAGCCGCGCGTCGGTGTCGACGATCCACAGGTGCGACACCCCTGCCCTCGCGTAGAAGGGACGCTTGATGCGCAGGTCGTAGCGGCGCGTGGAGGCCGACAGCACCTCGCACACCCAGTCGGGCACGACCGTGATGGAGGCGTCGCGCGGCAGGACAGGCAGGCGCTCCTGACGCCACCCGGCGAGGTCGGGCGAGACCTCTGGGGCGCCAGGGAACTCGATGCCGGGTTCGGGCAGGATCCACCACCCGCCGGGCCCGCCGCGCTGCCGTCGGAAGGGCGCCACCAGATCGGCGTGCACCAGCCCCACAAGATCCTGGTGGACCCCACGCGGTCGCGTCATCGCGTACAGGACGCCGTCGATGATCTCTCCCTTGATGTGCGGGGGAAGCGCATCGAGGTCGGCCATCGTCGGCGGGTGATCGAGGACACGCGCGGGCCCGCTCATGGTGTGCGCCCGAGGGTACGCCATCGGGGCAGGCTGCGGTAGCGCGCGCCTCCCCCGCGCGCCCCGCGTCCCCCCGCGGCCGCGTCCCGCGCGCTCTTCTCCCGCGTCGCTCTCCCGCGTGCCTCTCGGCCGCTGCCCGCGCGTTCTTCCACCACCTTGCGCGCCAACGCGTTCTGGTCGGTCACAGCCCGCGCGGCCCTCGTCGCCATCGCGCGCTCCTCTCGGGCGTTGGCGACGCACACTCCGACGGCGCGAGCGCGTGCCGAGACCACCGCCCATCGAGCAGGGCGGTGCCCTCACCCCCCATGGAAGACGTCGACGGCGCGCGTCGCGCTGGTCGCGCGGTCGAACCATGTATCGAGCGTCGCGAGGGATTCGCACGCGAGCACCTGCGACACCGTGGACTCGTCCACCGGCACCCCGCGCCGCGCGAGCAGCCGCAGCACCATCACGGCGCGACCGCGGGCTTCTCCGCGGGCTTCTCCGCGAGCTTCTCCGCGGGCTTCTCCGCGGGCTTCTCCGCGGGCCTCACGCGCGGCCAGGGCGCGCTCGATGACCTTGTTGCGCGTGGCGAGCAGGGACTGCGCGACGACGTCGTCGGCGAGCACGCGGTCGACCAGCGCGCCCGCGGGGATGGGCACGGTGAAGCAGCGGTCGGTGATCTCGTCGGTGGGCGCGAGGGGGGTCCAGCCCTCGGCGGCGTGGTTCCACTCGTAGACCGTGCGATCGGCGATGCGCACGCAGAGCACCCGACGCACGCCGCGGGTGATGAACTTTTCGGCCTTCACCGTCGCGTGCGAGAGGCGCTCGGTGTCGAGCACCTCGATGGCGATCTCTTCGAGTCGTCGCCCGCCCGTCACGGGGTCGGGATCCGCCAGGAACACGCTCACGTCGGGGGCGAGGTCGTTGTCCTCGTTCGTTCGGGTGAGCATGTCGACCGCGCCCTCGTAGCCCGGCGCCAACGCGCCCGCGAACACGTGCGCCACCGCGAAGTGCCGCGTCGCGTGGGGTGGGTTCGCCCCCATTGTGCGCACCACCACCCCGTCGATGATCTGCGCGTGCGACTCGGGCGCGATGAGCCGGTCATCCACCGCGGGCAGCGGGCTCCCGCGACCGGGCGCGTAGGCGCTCGCGGAGGAGTATCCCGGAGCCATCAGCACAGGGCCGCGCGGTGACGACATGCCGCGGAGCGTAGCGCGCGCGAACCCGCACCAGCAACGCGCGCACCACCCCTTCGCGCCCCGCGCCATCCCCGGACGCTGCCCGCGCGTCCATCCACCCCATCATTCCGCGCGTCCTCGTCGGCCGCCGCCCGCGCGGCCTGCCACGACGTCACCTCCCCGCACCGCGCGGCCGCGTTCCGTGCGGCCCGCCACGGCGTCGCTCCCTGCAATCCTCGCGGCCGCTGTCCTCGCGGCCCGTCCTCCCGTTGTGCCAGCGCGCCCCCCGCGGCCGCGTCCCGCGCGTTCTTCTCCCACCTCGCTCTCACGCGCCCCCCCCGGCCGCTGCCCGCGCGTTCCGCCACCACCACGCGCCCCCGCGCCCTTCGCGGCCGCGTTCGTCGCGGCCCGCGACGGCGTCCCTATCTGAAATCCTCGCGACCGCGTTCCCCGCGTCCTTCTCCCACGTCGTTCGTACGCGCGCCTCGCGGCCGCGTCCCGCGCGTCCCCCCACCACCTCGCGCCCGGGACGCGCCGCTCTCGTGCCCCTACGCGTCCCCCATCGCGGGCATCCGCGCGCCCGCGCGGAGGTCCTCCACCGTGTCGGCGAGGGTCTCCACCGCGTCGCGCGGGCGCCACCCGAGCTCGCTCTCCGCGCGCGTCGAGTCGATGTACCAGAAGAGCTGCGACATCTCCGCGCTCGCGGCGTCCATCGGCGGCGTCGCGCCCACGAGCTTCATCGCGCGCTCCATCAGCCCCACGCTCACCCGCGCCACCGTGCGCGAACGCGGCAGCACCAGCGTCGGAGACTTCACCCCGCTCACCCGCTCCAGCCGGTCGAAGAACGCCCGCACCGTGCAGTTCGACGCGCCCAACAGATACCGCCGCCCCGCCGCGCCCTTCTCCATCGCGAGGACCATGCCCTCGGCCGCGTCGCGCGCGTCGACGTACGACAGCCCGCCCCCCGGCACCGCGGGCACCTTGCGATCGAGGAACATCTTCACGTCCCCCGTGCTCGACCCGTACACGTCCCCCGGGCCCAACAACAGCGAGGGGTTCACGCACACCACCGCGAAGCCGTCGGCGTTGCAGCGCAGCGCCTCCTGCTCGGCGTAGAGCTTCGAGCGGTAGTACGGAAAGCGCTGCACGAGCTTGTACGGCGTGGGGTCGTCCTCGCGGGCGATGTGCGCGGGGTCTTCGGACATCCCGATGATCCCGCTGGTGCTCGCCACCACCGCGCGCCGCGCGCCCGCCTCGCGGCAGGCCGTGAGCACCGCGCGGGTGCCCTCGACGTGGGTCTTCCACAAGAGCAGCGCGTCCTCGGGGTCGCGCGAGACCCGGCCCGCGCAGTGGTAGACCCCCTCGCAGCCCTCCGCCGCCGCGCGCACGCTCGCCGCGTCGAGGATGTCTCCCTGTCGCACCGTCACCGCGCTCCCCCCGGGCAGCCGCAGCGTCGAGCGCGCGAGGATCACCACCTCGTCGCCCCGCGCCAGCAGCGACGACACCAGGTGTCGCCCGAGGAATCCCGTCGCTCCCGTCACCAGCACGCGCATCGCCACCCTCAGCCTCCGAGCCGGAACGCCTGCGTGAACTTCAGCAGAAGCCCCACGTCGTTCGATTTCACCGCGCCGGTCATGAACTCCGCGGGGCCCGGCTGCCACCCCTCGCGCACGATGCGCGCGAAGAGCTCGGGCGTGGTCTTCAACACGCAGTCGGCCTGTCCGCCCGGCGCCTTGCCCGGCGTCACCTCGCAGCGCACCGCGTCCACCACCACCGTCCACTTCGCCTCGACGGCGTCGCCCAGGGTGAAATAGAAGCTCACCTTCTCCTCGAGACGTCCCGGGAGAAATCTCCGCGGGAGGTCCTCGAAGAGCGCCACCACCGGGTGCTTGCGCGCGGTCACCGCGCCCGCGGTCTCGCGCGTGCGAAGGTCCAGCACCGAGCCGTCGCGCAGCGACTCCACGGCTTCTTGCGCGAGGTGCGCCACGGTGCGCGCGGCCTCCACCGGGCGCATCCCGTGGGTCAATCGCTTGAGGTCGCGGTAGGTCAGCGCCGGACCGATGCGCGCCGAGACCTCGCGCTTCGTCGGCACCGTGCCGTGCTTCGGCAGGGACTCGTACGTGCCCCCGAGGTACATCGGCAGGATGTCGACCTCGTGGTGCAGCGCGAGAAAGCCCACCGCGCCCTTGAACTTCTTGATCTGCCCGTCTTCGCTCCGCGTGCCCTCGGGGAAGATCAGCACCGTGCGCCCCCCGTCGAGGATGCGCCCGACCTCGTTCAGCGTCTGGTGCAGCCCCGCGTCGCGGTCGAGGGCGACGATGTTCGTGAAGTTCTCGAACATCGCGCGGCGCATCGGGGTGGAGAAGAAGTAGTCCTTGGCCGCGAGGGCCACG
>JBILLI010000667.1:0-4270 GCA_044376155.1 Polyangiales bacterium | reverse complement strand
ACTTGCCCGACGCGTTCGCCCCGAAGAGCGCGGCCACGCGCAGCAGCCGGAGTGAAGGGTTGCCCGGCACCGCGAGCGTGCCCTCCGCGTCTCCGTCGGGCGCGACCATGCTCAGCGTCGCCGTCTCAGCGAAGGAGCGGCAGTTCGTCACCGAGAACTGGATCAGCGCGCTCACGACACCTTCAGCGTACCGAGTGCGGGACGCCCGGCGCAACCGCGCGTCACGCCTCGTCGGCCAGGGGCGCCTCGCGGCGCGCGAAGCGGTCCAGCGCGGTGTACACCGCGGGCACGAGGAAGAGCGTGAAGAAGGTCGACGCCGTGAGCCCGCCGATGACCGCGCGGGCCAGCGGGAGGTTCGTCTCGCTCCCTTCGCCCAATCCCAGCGCCATCGGGAGCAGGCCCAGCACCGTCGCCAGCGTGGTCATCAGGATCGGTCGGAGCCGCGTGCGACCGGCCTCGACCGTGGCCTCGACGAGGTCCATCCCCCTGCGGCGCAGCACGTTGGCGAAGTCGACGAGGAGCACCCCGTTCGACACCACGATGCCCACCATCATGATCACCCCCATGAAGCTGTTCACGCTCAGGGTGGTGTTCGTGAGGTAGAGCGACGCGAGCACCCCGCTCACGCCCAGCGGCACGCTGAACATGATCACCAGCGGATCGACCAGCGAGCGGAACTGCGACGCCAGGACCATGTACACCAGCGCCAGCGCGAGCAGCGCGGCGAGGCCCAGGCCCGAGAAGGCCTCGCGCTGCGCGGCCACCTGGCCCCCCACGCGCGCGGTGAAGCCGTCGGGGGCGGGGTTCTCGCGAATGGCGCGGTCCACGGCGCTCGCGGCGCTGCCGAGGTCGACGCCCGGGGCGACGTTGGCGGTGACGTCGACCACGCGCTGCATGTACTTGCGGGTGACCTGCACCGGCCCCGCGCGGCGCTCGACCCTTGCCACGGATCCCAGCGGGACCACCGCGCCCGAGGGCGCGCGCACGAAGAGGTCGTCGAGGTCGCGCACCTCGTCCCGCGCGGCGTCTTCGAGGCGCACGGAGACGTTGTAGGCGTTGCCCGTCTCGGGGTCGGTGAAGGGCGTGGAGGCGATGGCGTTGCTCCCCGAGAGTCCCACGAGCACGGTCTGTGAGACCCGCTGCGCGGTGATCCCGAGGGCGCCGGCCTTCTCGCGGTCGAGCTCCACGTGCAGCTCGGGGTAGTTGTCGTCGCGTCCCACCTGCACGTCGGTGAGCACCGGCGCGCCGCCCGGTCCGCGGGCCTGTCGCAGCGCCGCCGCGAGCCGCCGCGCGTAGGTCGCCCCCTCGGCGAGGTCGTAGCCCAGCACCTCGACGTCGATGGGCGCGGGCGCGCCGAAGTTCAAGATGCGCTTCACGATCCCGCCGGAGCTGTAGAACGCGTTCACCCCGGGCAGGGCGTCGCGCATCGCGCCGCGCACGCGCTCGACGGCCTCGGTGTCGCGGATCGACCGCTGCCGCGCGGGGCGGAGGTTCACCTGGAGGTTGCCGATGTGCGGCCCGATGTTGGGCGAGAACAGCGCGGTGCGCCCGCCGGGGATGCCCACGTCGTCGATCATCACCGTGGCGATGGGCCCGCGCGCGTCGCGCAGGGTGCGCATCACCGCGGCCTCCAGCCGCTCGCCCACGAGCTCGGTGCGCTCCACCCGGCTGCCGATGGGGGTCTTGTAGACCACGGTGAATTGCGACTCGTCGGAGTCGGGGAAGAACTCCTGCCCGATGCGGGGGTAGAGCGTGAGCGACGCGCCGAAGAGCCCGAGGATCACCAGCACCGTGAGCGCGCGGTGGCGCAGCACGACGTGGAGGGCGCGGGCGTAGAGGGCGTCGAGCGCGTCGAGGCGCGCGAGGAGCCAGGCGGCCACGGCGTTGGGCGTGTGCGCGCCGGGCAGGAGGTAGAGGCACAGCAGCGGGGTCACCGTGCGCGACACGAAGAAGCTCATCACCAGCGAGAACGCGATGGTGAGCGCCAGCGGCACGAAGAGGTTGCGCGCCACCCCGGTGAGGAAGAGCACCGGCAGGAACACCACGATGGTGGTGATGGTGCTCACGAGGATGGGCATGGCCACCTCCTGCGCCGCGTCGAGCACGGCGCGCACGCGGTCGGTGGTGCGCGCGAGGTGGCGGTGGATGTTCTCGAGCTCCACGATGGAGTCGTCGACGAGGCGCCCCACGCCCAGCGCGAGCCCGCCCAGGGTGAACACGTTGAGGGTCTGCCCGCCGCCGTAGAGCAGCACGAAGGTCGCCACGATGCTCAGGGGAATGGCCACGCTCACGATCGCCGTGGCCCGCACGCTCAAGAGAAAGATCAGGATCACCACCACCGCCAGCGCGCCCCCCGTGAGGGCCTCGTGTTGCAGCGAGGTGATGGCCGCGCGGATGTAGCGCGACTGGTCGAAGCTGATCTCCACGCGCACGGCGTCGCTCACCCCGCGGAGCCGCGTGAGGTTCGCCCGCAGCGCGTCGACCACGGCGATGGTGTTCGCGCCGGGCTGCTTCACCACGCGGAGGTACACTCCGCGGCGGCCGTTGATGCGCACGAGGTTCCCCTGGTCCGCCACGCCGTCGACGACGCGGGCGACGTCACGAATGCGCACGGGCCCCGCGCCGGAGTTCGTTCCGGGGGCGAGGACCAGCCCGCCGAGCTCCCGGGGTTGGGTGACCTGGGTGTTGGAGAAGACGTTGTAATCACGGTCCCCGGCGCGGAGCGATCCGCTCGGGAGCATGAGGTTGCCCGCGCGCACGGCGTCGACCACGTCGAGCAGCCCGAGGGCGCGCGCGCGCAGGGCGTCGCGCTGCACGTACACCCCGATCTCGCGGATCTGCCCGCCCCCCACGGTGGCGCTGGCCACGCCCGGGAGCCGCTCGATCTGCGGCTCGATGACGTTGTACGCGAGGTCGTAGAGCTGCCGCTCGTCCATGCCGTCGGCGCTCACCGCGAGCTGCGCCACGGGGATGTTGGTGACGTCGAACTTCAAGATGAAGGGCTGCGACACGCCCGTGGGCAGGGTGTTGAGGATCTGCGACACGCGCTGCGAGACCTCGAACTGCGCGTTGTCGAGGTCGGTGCCGTAGGCGAACCACACGCTCACCACCGAGGCGCCCTGCTTCGAGGCGCTCTCCACGCGGTCGACGCCCGGGGCCGCGGCGACGGCGCGCTCGATGGGCACGGTGATGGCGCGCTCGATGTCGACGGGCCCGGCGCCCGCGTAGAAGGTCGCCACGCGGATCACCGGGAGGTTGATCTCGGGGAAGAGGTCCACGGGCAGGCGGCCGAGGGAGACGAAGCCCAGCACCAGCACCATCAGGTACATCATCAGGATCAGCACCGGGTTGCGCAGCGCGAGCCGTGTGAGCCACATCGCTCAGCCTCCGTGTCCCGGGCGTTGCGGGACGGGTCCGCGGAAGGGATCAGCCCCCCGCGCCACGCGCACCGCGGCGTTGTCGCTGAGCGCGTCGAGTCCCGCGGTGATCAGCTCGTCGCCCGCGGAGAGTCCGCGGGTGACCTCGAGGTCTTCGCCGTCCTCGATGCCCACGGCGACCTCGCGGCGCGAGGCCCGCCCGTCGCGAACGACATACGCGAACCACCGCTCGCCCGCGCGCTGCAGCGCCGACACGGGCGCCACCACCGCGCCAGGGTGCACGCCCGTCACGATGAGCGCGCGGCCGTACATCCCCGGGCGCAGCGCGCCGTCGGGGTTGGGCACCAGCACCTCGGCGTCGAGCGTGCGGGTCACCGGGTCGAAGGCCGGCGCGAGGCGCGACACCCGCGCCGAGAACGTGCGGCCCGGGAGCGCGTCGACGGTGAGCTCCGCGGTCTGTCCGAGCTGCACCGAGGCCGCGTCGCGCTCGGTGACGGGCACGAACACCCGCAGGGCGTCGGTGGCCACCACCGTGAGCACCGGCCCCGTCGACGGACCCACCAGCGCGCCCGGGTCCACCCGCCGCGAGAGCACCACGCCGTCCATCGGGGCGATCAGCCGGGTGTCGGAGAGCCGCGCGCCCGCGCCCGTCGCCTGCGCCCGCAGCGCGATGCCCTGGGCCTCGGTCGAGGCCAGCGCGGCCCGGGCCGAGGCGAGCTCCTGTTGCGAGACAACCCCTTGCGGCGCAAGGCGTTCGGCGCGCTCAAGGTTCGTGCGCGCGAGCTCCACGGCGGCGGCGTTCTGCGCGACACCGCCGCGCGCCGCGGCCACCTGCGCGGGGAGGTCACTCGGCCGCACGACCCCGAGGAGCTGCCCCGCGCGCACGCGATCTC
>JBILLI010000102.1:0-15256 GCA_044376155.1 Polyangiales bacterium | reverse complement strand
CCGCAGCCCGATGGCAGCAGCGCGCTGCGCCTCGTGTGGAACGCCGACGTCCCCGGCGGCGAGAGCGACATCGACCTTCGCGTGCCCGCCGCGCTCGGCGACCTCGACGGATGGATTGACGGCGTACGCCGCGGCGCCCTCAGCCTGCCCCCCATCGACCTCGCCGCGCTCCAGGACCTGCTCCCCCGCGGCACCCGCGCGCGCGGGACGGTGACGCCGCGGCTGGTGTTGTCACGCCGCGATCCGACGACGCTCGCGGTGGAGCTCGCGGTCGAGGGGCGCGACCTCGTGGCCGGCGTCGGCGTGCTGCGGCTGCAGCGCGACCTCGTGGCGCCGCTGCGGGCGCGCGCGAGGGCCTGTGGCCTCGTCGATCCCCGGCGGAGATTCAGCGACCCCTGGGCGTTGCGGGTCGCCGTCGGCCTCGCCGACGAGAACGCCGACGCGCCGCCCGACTTCGGATGCGCGGGTGACGCGCGGCCGCTGACGACCCCGTTGGTCGACGCCTCGGCGGGCGTCGAGGGCGGGTGGCGCGCGGTGCTCGCCGACCTCACCCCCGCGGCGCTGCGTTCTCTGCCGCCCGGCCTCGCCGTTCGCATGCGGAGCGTGCCCGTGCGCGCCGCCCTCGACATCGGCCCCCTCACCCGCGCGCGCTGGCCGCTCCGCAGTGTTCGGGTGCCAGGCATGCCCGCCTCGATGCGGCGCCTGCTCGCGCCCGAGGTCGAGCCAGAGACGCGCGTGGCTCTCACCGCCCGACTCGGCGGGACCTTCGGCACCCCGACCCTCGACGCCCACCTCGAGGCGTCCTCCACCCGCCTCGTGCAGGCTGGGATCACCGTGCCCCTGCGCGCCGCGGTGGACCTCGCCGTTCGGCCCACGGGTGATTCCCTCATTGCGCCGCTGCGGGTCGAGGGCGCGGTCCGCGGCGAGCTCGCGCCCGAGGCCCTCCCGGCGGAGCGCTCCCTGCTCACCGGCGCCGCGGCCGCCGACCTCACCCTCGCGCGCATGCTGCAGAACCCGCGCGACCTCGACGTACGCGCGCTCTCCGTGGCGGCGCAGAACGTTCGCCTGGAGCACTTCGCGGACCTCGCCGCGAAGGGCCTCCGCGGCGGCGTCGACCTCATCGCGCGCCGCACGGGCGACCCCGCGCGGCCCTATGAATCTCGGGTGACCCTGCGCGAGATGCGCACGATCCCGCCGGGCCTGGAGCGCCTCGCGGCGTCGATCCCGCCGGTGAGCGCAGTGCTGCAGGCGCACGTCACGCAGGAGGGCGCCGAGGCCGAGACCGTGCACGCGTGCCTCCTCGCCTCGCCGGGCGCGGTCGCCGGCGAGTGCGCGCCGCGAGACCCTGAGACCGACTTCACCGTGGCCGAGGGCGTGCTACGCGCCGACGTCGCACTCCCCTTCCCCCGCAGCTTGCTCGCCCCGCCGGACCTCCGACAGCTCGGCATCGCCCTCCGCGCGTCGGCGTTTCGCGTCGACGCCCTCGGCGCCCTCGCCCCCGCGAGCTCGGTCACCGACCTCGGCGGCGTGCTCTCGGCGACGCTCCATTGGCGCGGCTCCGACGTCGCGCGACCGGTCGGGCACTTCGAGCTCCGCGACGGCCGCGCGACCCTCGCCTCCCTCGGAGAGCCGTTCAACGACCTCAACGTCACCATGAGCGTCGAGGGGCGGCGGATTCACATCGAGCGCTTCGACGGGCGCCTCGGCATCGGCACGATGCAGGTCACGGGCGACGCGCTGCTCGGCCACGGCGACGAGATCGCCCGCGTCGCGCTCGAGGCGCGCACCCGCGAGCTGCCCGCGGTGTCGGCGGGTCACACCTGGGCGTGGATCACCGGGGCCATGGGCACCGAGCTCACCCTGCGGCGCGACGGGATCTACGTCGGCGTGCGCATCCACGAGGCGAGCGTGCGCGTGCAAGACGAGCCGGCCCGCGCGCTCATCCCCCTCTCGGCCGACCCCGCGGTCTTCGTCAGGGGCCGCACGCAGCTGACCCGCGTCGAGGCCGCCGACGTGGTGCCCATCGACGTCACCTTCACCCTCGAGACGCCGATGTCGTTGCGCCGCAGCGACTTTCTCGTCGCGATCAACGGCTCCGGGAGCATCCACATGGACCGCGCGGGCACCGCCGTGGCGGCGAACTTCGAGTCGGCACGCACCTCGTCGTGGGTGGCGTTCTACGGCAAGCGCTTCGACCTCGAGCGGGTGAGCGTCTCGCTCGACGGCAGCGCCAACGTCAACCCGCAGATCGAGCTCGTGGCGCGGCACGATACCGGCGCCAACGGCGACATCGTGCTCTCGATGCGCGGGCGGCTCTACGACCCGCAGATCACCATGTCGGCCGCGTCGCAGCCCGACCTCGGCATGGCCGAGGTGATCTCGCTGCTCATCCTCGGGCGACGCGACAGCGGGCCCACCACGGGGCAGACGGACCTCGCCACGCAGGCCGGCGACATGGCCCGCAGCCTCGTGACCGGGCTCACCCTGGGCTTCGTGACCTCGACGCTGCGCGCGCAGTTCGCGTTCCTCCCGACGCTCATCGCCGAGCCTGGCACCGCCAACGCGGGGCGCTACGGCGCGGGCTTCAACCTCGGTCCGCGGGTGTACCTCCAGGCGACCTGGGGCACGACCTCGTCGGCCGTGGGCCTCGGCACCCGCCCCGCGGGCACGCAGGAGTTCCGCGTGCTGCTGGAGTACGCGATCACCTCCGCGCTCAGCGGCTCGGCGACCTACGGCACGTGGCAGGAGTACGGGAGCTGGCAGAACAACGCGGGCATCGACGTGTTCTGGTCGCCCTGAGCCGCGCTACGCGCGCGCGCCCACCGTCTCGATGAGCCGCTCCAACATCAGGAGCAGGGTGAGGTTGCGCACGTTGTAGCCGTTGCGCAGGCCCGCGGGGGTGAACACGCCCGCGCGGGTGTCGCCGTTCTCCACGTACGCCGAGGGGTGGATGTTGTCGTCGCTCAGCCCCGCGTTGGGCAGCGACGCCAGCGCGGCGTGGTAGTCGAGCAGGGGGATGTGCAGCGACGACGCGACGCGGCGGATGATCCCGTTGAAGGCGCGGCTGCGCGCGGTGAACTCGGGCGTGCCGCGGTGGTCAGGGATGGTGCTCAGCACGGGCACCACGCTGCGCGCCTCGACCCGCCGGAGGACCTCGCGGAGGTTGCGCTCGTAGTCCTCGGCCGACACCCGCTCGACGTCGTTGGTGCCGATCATCACCACGGCGAAGCCCGGTCGCAGCGCGCGCAGCTCCCGCTCCGCGGGGCAGCCGTCGCCGCCTTGCAGGAGGTCCTCGGTGGTCCAGCCCGCGGTGGCGGCGGCGCTGGCGCGAGAGAAGGAATTGTCTTCGGCGTTGGACGAGAACGCGCGTCGCGAGAAGTGCCGCACGGTCGTCTCAAGGCGGCTGTACGCGCCCAGCTCGGTCCACCCGTGGCCGATGTCGTGCCCGAAGGAGCCCGACTCGGTGATGGAGTCGCCGATCTTCGCGAAGACATCGAGGTGGTTCCCCGCCCGCGAGGCCGCGCCATAGAGCGCCCGCACGTGGGCCAGCGTGGCGGCGTCGAAGGGGGGCACAGCCAGGGTCATGGCGTCTCGCGGCGTCGGCGCCGGCGTCGCCGCAGGCGTCGGCTGCACCTCGGGCGCGGCCTCGGTCACAGCGGCGGGACGGGACGGCGGCGTGGGCGTCGGCTCCGAGCCCGCCCGCGGCGGACGGCTGCACGCCCCGAGGAGGATCAGCGCCGCCGCCCAGCGAACGCGGATCACGCCAGGTCCTCTCGGGCGGCGCCGATCATCCCCTCGGCGAGGTTGTGGATATGGTCGGCGTCGTCGCCCTCGACCATCACCCGCAGTTTGGGCTCCGTGCCCGACCACCGCACCAGCACCCGACCGCCCTGCCCGAGGTCCTGCTCGGCGGCGCGAATCGCCCGCGAGAGCCGCGCGAGCTCCGAGACCGGCGCGCGTCGCTTGAACGTCGCGTTGAGCAGCACCTGCGGCACGCGCACCATCGCCTCCGCGGCGAGCTCGCTGAGCGGGCGCTCCGACAGCACCAGGGCCGCCACCACCTGCAGCGCGGCGATGAGCCCGTCGCCGGTCGTCGCGTGGTCGAGGAAGACCAGGTGCCCCGACTGCTCCCCGCCGAAGTTGTACCCGTTCGCGCGCATCTCCTCGACGACGTAACGGTCACCCACCGAGGTGCGCACGAGTTGGAGCCCGCGATCGTGGAGCGCGCGCTCGAGGCCGAGGTTCGACATCACCGTGGCGACCACCGTGGCGCGCTTCAGCGTGCCCTCCTGCTGCATGCGCTGGGCGCAGATGCTCATGATGGCGTCGCCGTCGACGATCTGCCCCTGCTCGTCGACCACGATGAGCCGATCGGCGTCGCCGTCGAGGGCCACCCCGAGGTGCGCCTTTCGCTTGATCACCTCGGCCGCGAGGTTCTCGGGGTACAGCGCCCCGTGGCGGTCATTGATGTTCTTGCCGTTGGGCTTCACCCCGATGGCCGACACCTCCGCGCCGAGCTCGGCGAAGACCAGCGGCGCGACCTTGTACGCCGCGCCGTGCGCGCCATCGACGACCACCCGCAGCCCGTCGAGCCGCAGCGTCTTGGGGAAGGTGCTCTTCACGAAGGTGACGTAGCGGCCCCGGGCGTCTTCGATCTTCTCCGCGCGCCCCACGCCGCCGTCGGTCTTGCGGGCGGTGACGAGCTGCGGCCCCTCCATCAGCGCCTCGATCTCTGCCTCGGCGGCGTCGGGGAGCTTGAACCCGTCGGGGCCGAAGACCTTGATCCCGTTGTCGCGGTAGGGGTTGTGCGACGCGGAGATCACCACGCCCGCGTCGGCGCGCATCGACTGGACGAGGTGCGCGACCGCGGGCGTCGGCAGCGGCCCGGTGAGCATCACGCGGCCGCCCTGGGAGCACACGCCCGCGGCCAGGGCGGTCTCAAACATGTAGCCCGAGAGGCGGGTGTCTTTGCCGATGACCACCCGCGCCGCGCGCCCGCCGCGGCTGGCCCACCACGTGATCGCGGCGCCGGCCCGCATCGCGATCTCGGGGGTCATCGGATGTTCGTTGGCCACGCCCCGAATGCCGTCGGTGCCAAAGAGCTTGCGGGTGTGCGCGGTTGCGCTCCGTTGCGACATGCAGAGACCTCCTGAGGGGTGCGGGAGACTACTTAAATGACCGCGCCGGGGTCACGCGCTCACGGCGAGACCGCGAGGACCTCGGCGGGCGTGATCACCGCCGAGAGGCCCGCCGGCAGCGGGCGGAGCTGCACCGCGAGCGCCGTCGTGCCCCGCGCCCACGGCGGCGGACCGGGGTCGACGAAGGGTACGAGCTGCGACGGCGCCAGGGCCTCGACCGCCTCGGGGTCACCGCGCACCTCGACGCTCACCACCGGCGGGCGCAGCTGCACCCGCGCCGCGCCCAACACCGTCACCGGAACGGCGGCGAACCGACGTTCGCCCACCGTCGGGACGATCTCGAAGGTCACCCGCACGCCTGCCGCGGCCTCATAGTCGACGCCCGCGCGCAGCGATTCGAGCGCGATGCGCCGCTCGTAGCGCCCCGCCGAGAGGCCGGTGGTGTCGATCTCGTCGGTGTGCACCGACACGATGGGGTCGACATAGAGCGAGGGCCCCCGCACCCGCAGCCGCGCAGGCTCGACGTCGAGCACGCTGACCCGCGCGCGGGGCGGGAGCGTGCCGACCACCGAGGGGCGCACCGCGATGAGCCGGGTGACGCTCACGTCCCAGCTCAGCGCGAGCGACGAGGGCTCCACGGAAACGAAGCGCGCCCCGGCGGGCAGCGAGAGCAGGTCGGCGCCCAGGCGCACGAGCGGGCGACGTCCCGCGCGCAGGTCGAGCTGCACCGGGCCAAGCTCCTCGGCCCGCAGGCCGCTCACCACCGAGCTCGCGCCCCGCACCGTGAGCCGGACCTTGTCGGGCAGCGACGAGAGGAGCACGGGCTTGCCGTCGCCGCCCTGCGGCAACATCGCCAGCAGCGGCACGTCGACGCTCCGCTGCGTGGTGCCTGACCCCCGCACGAAGGCGAACACCCCGATGGCGATGACCAGGCTCACGAGCTTGAGCCCGAGGTTCTCGCTCACGGCGTCGAGCGTGCTGTTCCAGCGCGACATGACGGTCCTCAGGCCCTCGGCGAGTTGGGCGCGTCGCTCGCGCGCCCCTCGGGCTCCGCGAGGGACGCGGTGGGCGGCGCGGGGATGCGCGAGGCCCGCTCGGGGGTCTCCTCGCGGCGCAGCAGCGCGGCCGCGTCGCGCTTGGAGAAGAAGAGGCCGTAGAGCGCCTGCCGCAGCGTGGCCGTGTCGAGGTCGCGCACGATGTTCCCGTTGAAGCACAGCGAGACCTCGCCGCGCTCCTCGCTCACCACCACCGCCACCGCGTCGGTCTCCTCGCTGATGCCCAGCGCGGCGCGGTGACGGGTGCCGAAGTTCCGGTCCAACCCGGTGCTGCCGGTGAGCGGGAGGATGCCCGCGGCCTTCGCCAGACGGCCGTTGCGAATGAGCACGGCGCCGTCGTGCAGGGGGTTCTGCTGCCCCGGGAGGAAGACCGCGAAGAGCAGCTCCTGCGAGACCTCGGCGTCGAGGGAGATGCCGTGCGAGACGAACTCGTCGAGGGCGGCGTCACGCTCGAACACGATGAGCGCGCCGATGCGGCGCTCGGCGAGCTGCACCGCGACCTGCACCACCTCGTCGAGGGTCTGCGTGTCGTCGGCCTTGCGCCAGCGGAAGAAGAACGGACGATTGCCCACGCGCATCAGCGCGCGGCGGATGTCGCTCTGAAAGAGCACCACCACCACGAGCAGCAGCGAGGTGAGAAAGCGATCGAGGAGCATGTACGCGGTCGCGAGGCCCAGGCGCTGCGACGCGAAGTACACCAGGGCGATGAGCACCAGCCCCTGCGCCACCTGCATCGCGCGCGTGCCTCGAAAGAGCAGCAGCATGCGGTAGACGGCGAAGGCGACCAGGCCGATGTCGACGAGGTCGCGGAGCACGTCGAGCACGCTCCGCGGAGAGAACAGCGCGAGGAGCCCGTCGATCACGGCCGCCTCCGCGCGCGGCCGAGGGCCTGCGCGACGCGGGCGCACTGCGCCATCACCGCCACGTCGTGCACCCGAAGCAGCTCCGCGCCCTGCCACGCCGCGAGCGCCACCGCGGCGGCCGTACCCCCCACGCGGGCCTCGGGCGCGGCGCCATCTTGCGGCCAGCCCGCGGGGTGCGCGTCGGGGTGAACGATGAAGCTCTTGCGCGACGGCCCCACGCAGAGCGGGTGCCCCAGCGACCGGAGGGCCTCGAGGTTCGCGAGCAGCGTGAGGGAGTGCGCGGCGCGCTTCGCGAAGCCCACCCCCGGGTCGAGGATCACCCGCGACCGCGCCACCCCGGCGCCGACCGCGCGGTCCCGCAGGGACGACAGCGCGCGCGCGACCTCACCCACGACGTCGGCGTACTCCGTGGCGTCGCGGCTCACCACGGTCTCGCGCACGCCCGCGGAGTGCATCGCGATGTACGCCGCCCCGTGCGCCGCGGCGACGCCCGCGAGGGCCTCCACCGGGTCGCCCAGGCCCACGTCGTTCACCATCGTCGCCCCCGCCCGCAGGGCGGCCTCGGCCACGGCGGCGCGGGTGGTGTCGATCGACAGCGGCGCCTCGGTCACCTCACGCAGCGCGCGAATCACGGGGATGACCCGTCGGAGCTCCTCGGTCTCTCCAACGGGGGGTGCGCCCGGCCGGGTGCTCTCTCCGCCCACGTCGAGCGCGTCGGCCCCCTCGGCGAGCATCTCCCGCGCCCGAGCCACGGCGCGCGCGGGGTCGAGAAACTGCCCGCCGTCGGAGAACGAATCCGGGGTGACGTTCAGCACCCCCAGCAGGTAGGGCCGGGACCAATCCCAGACCGTGCTGCCCAGTGTGATTGGCGATCTCCCCAGCACACGGAGGGGTTAGCACAGGTGGGTCGGTGAAGGCATCGGGGCGCGCGCGAAACCGCTGCGCCCGGCGGGAGTTTCAGGCGCCCGAGGGCACGCCGCGGGGCGGGAAGATGCTCGTGGCCTTGGGGCGGGGGGTCTCCTTGCGGTCCTTGCGGTCGGACCACGAAGGGATGACGATCTTCTCGCGGGGCGGGAGGGGCCGACCCTCGTAGCAGGCCACGATCTCTTCGGCGTCGAGGGTCTCGCGCTCGAGCAGCGCGTGGGCGAGGCGGTCGAGGGCGTCGCGGTGGTCCACCAGCACCCGCATCGCGCGCTGGTACTCCTCGGTGATGATCCGGCGGACTTCCTGGTCGATCTCCTGCGCGGTCTGCTCGGAGTACTCCCGCCCCCCGCCGTTCCAGTCGCGACCGACGAAGGGCTGGTCATCGCTCGCGCCGTGGAACACCGGGCCAACGCGCTCGCTCATGCCAAAGTCACACACCATCCGCCGGGCGAGCTGCGTGGCGCGCTTGAGGTCGTCGCCCGCGCCCGTGGTGATCCGCGAGAACACGGTCTCCTCCGCGGCCCGCCCGCCGAGGGCGCTGGCGATGCGGGAGGTGACCTGCTCACGGGTCATCGTGTAGCGGTCCTCGGTGGGGAGGTACATCGTCACCCCCAGCGCCGGACCGCGCGGGATGATGCTGACCTTGTGCACCGGGTCGTTGCCCGTGACGAAGTGAGAGACCACCGCGTGCCCGGCCTCGTGCCACGCGGTGAGCTGCTTCTCGTCGTCGTTCATCACCATGTTCCGGCGCTCCACCCCCATGAGCACCTTGTCCTTGGCGAGCTCGAAGTCCGACATGCTCACCGCGTCCTTGTCCTGACGGGCGGCGAGCAGCGCGGCCTCGTTGACCAGGTTCTCGAGTTCGGCGCCGGCGAAGCCCGGGGTCTGCTTGGCGATGATCATCACGTTCACGTCGCCGGACAGCGGCACCTTGCGGGTGTGCACCTTGAGGATCTCTTCACGCCCGCGCACGTCGGGCCGCGGCACCACGATGCGGCGGTCGAAGCGACCCGGGCGCAGCAGCGCGGGGTCGAGCACGTCGGGGCGGTTCGTCGCCGCCACGATGATCACGCCGTCGCTGGCGTCGAAGCCGTCCATCTCGACGAGGAGCTGGTTCAGGGTCTGCTCGCGCTCGTCGTGCCCGCCGCCGAGGCCCGCGCCGCGGTGACGCCCTACGGCGTCGATCTCGTCGATGAAGATGATGCAGGGCGCGTGCTTCTTGCCCTGCTCGAAGAGGTCGCGCACGCGAGACGCGCCGACGCCGACGAACATCTCGACGAAGTCAGAGCCCGAGATGGTGAAGAAGGGCACGCCGGCCTCACCGGCGATGGCCCGCGCGAGCAGGGTCTTGCCCGTGCCCGGCGCGCCGCTGAGCAGCACACCCTTGGGGATGCGCCCGCCGAGCCGACGGAACTTCTTCGGGTCCTTGAGGAACTCGATGATCTCCTGGACCTCGTCCTTGGCCTCTTCGATGCCCGCGACGTCGGCGAAGGTGACCTTGTTCTGCGAGTCGCTCACGAGCCGCGCGCGGGACTTGCCGAAGCTCATCGCCTTGCCGCCGCCGCTCTGGAGCTGCCGCATGAAGAGCACGAACATCCCGAGCAGGAAGAGCGTCGGGAGCCACGTCACCAGGATGCTGGTGAGCACACCGCTGCTCTCGTCCTTCTCGACGCGGAAGGTGATCGCCCGGCCGTTCTGCCGCTGCCGCGTGGCCGAGTGCTCGGTGATCATCCGCTGGAGCTCCCACTGCGCGGGCGCGAGCGTGTGGCGCTCGGTGAAGCGCCCCGCGCTGGTCTCCTCCTGGTAGGTGATCTCCCGATCCTTCACCGTGACCGAGCTCACGGTGTTGCGCCCGAGCGCGTCGAGGAACGCGCTGAACGGCTGCGGCCCCGCCGCCTGATTCCCCATCAGGACCTGGTAGAGCATCACGAACATCACGATCAAGAAGGCCCAGAGCGCGAGGGTCTTATGGGATTGCTTCACGAGGACCTCGAAGGGTCGCGGGCCCGCCGCAGCGAACTCGGAGTAGGAGCGTGTCGGGGAATCAGACCAACGGTGCTAGCAGCGATGCCGCGACGCTTCAACCGCTGGCGCGCGCAGGACCGCGACGGACTGCGGCGCTCACGAGAACCACCGGGCCCTCATCGGTCAAGCGCACCTCGGCCTGAAGCCCCGGGAGCACCAGCGTCGGCGCGTTGGCTCCTCGCCCGCGGCCCCCGGCCGGGTCGCGAAACAGCCTTGCCAGCCGCTGGATCCACAGCGCCGAGGGCGCGTCGGAGCTCGTCACCGCCCGCAGCAACGCCTCGCTCACCGCCGCCGCCAGGGGCCCCGCGACGGTCTCGCCGCGGCGCAGCCGGAACGCGTAGCGCCCATCGCCCACCCGCGCGTCGGCCACCCAGCGCGCCGCCTGCGCCGTCACCATGCGCCGCAACGCGCGGACCTCCTGCGCGATGTGCAGCAGGGAGCGATCGAGCCCGGGCTCGCGCGCCCGCCAGCGGGTCAGCAGCACCCGCTCAAGCTCTCCCGCGGCCAGGGCCTCGGGGGTCGGCGGGAGCTGCACCGGCTCGATCCCGAGGTCTCGCGCCAACGCCGCGGCCTCGGCCTCGCGCAGCGGCAGCAGCGGCCGAATCACGCCGCCTGCGCCCCGCGACGAGATCCCCGTCACGCCCCGAAGACCCGCGTCGGCGCTGAGCCCGCGGAGCACCCGCCGCACCTCGTCGTCGCGGGTGTAGGCCAGCGCCACCCGGTTGAAGCCCTGCTCGGCCGCGAGGGACCTGAGCTCCGAACCGGCCCGCACCGCCCCCCGGTGCATCGCGGGGCGCACGGCGAAGAACGGCAGCCCGAAGGAGCGAGCCATACGGCCGACCTCGGCGACCACCTCGGCGCCGTCATGCTCCTCGGAGGGATCGGTCTCCACCGCGGCGACGGCCAGCTCACATCGGGGGATCCCGGCCTCGCGGCCCATGATGAACGCCGCGAGCATGCCCGCCGACGCGACGCCGCCGCCGAGGCCCAGCAGCACCCGATCCCCCTCGCCCACCAGGCGTCGTCGTCGGATGTGCGAGACCACCCGGGGCAGCGAGTCACCGCGGCTCACAGCAGCTCGAACTCTTTGCAGAACATCCCGTCGCGCGAGCCCTCGGGGGTGAACGCCGCGCGGCGGTGCTGCGCATCGGGGTACCCATGCGCACAGCGGTCGCGCTCCACGTCGTGGTAGGCGCAGTCTTCACACGCGTGGGTGAACACGAAGCGCTCCGCGTCGGAAAAGTACCGCTCGTCGAACCGGGTCTTCACCCGCGCGAGCGTAGCACCGCGCCGCCGCGCCGCTCCAAGCGCACCACCGTCTCCACATGGAGGGTGTGCGGGAACATCTCCAGCGCCGACACCGCCCGCACCACGTAGGCCGCGCCCAGCACATCGAGGTCGCGCGCGAGCGTGGCCGGATCACACGACACATAGACCACCGCACGCACCGGGTGACGGGCCAGCATCTCGACCACCGCCCGCGCGCCCGTGCGCGGAGGGTCGAGCAGCGCGAGGTCGGCCTTCACGGGCCCACGCACGGCCTCGTCGGACTCGTGCCGCACCGTGACGTTCGTGAGCCCCCGCGTCGCGAGGTTCTCGCGCAGCGCCGCCACGGCATCACCGTCGGACTCCAACGCCGTGACCTTTCGCGCGGCGCGCGCCAGGGCCACGGTGAAGTTCCCCGCGCCGGCGTGGAACTCAAACACGTCTCTGCCCCCCGCGCCGAGCAACGAGATCACCTCACCCGCGAGCAGCGCGTTCACCCCATCGTTGGACTGCGAGAACCCATCAATCCCCGTCACGAGGTCCTCGCCGTCGCCGCCGCGCACCACCGGCCTGGGATCTCCCCACACCGAGCCCTGCGCGCCCGGAGGCCGCAGCGCCACGCCCGCGAAGCCCTGCGCGCACAGCGCCTCGGCCGCGAGGTACCCCTTCGCGTCGGGCTGCGACTCGGGGAACACGCACACCACCGGTCCCCCTCGGCCCTGCGCGAGCGCGACCTCGCCGCGGCGGGCGATGGCGCCGAGCCCCTGCCGCAGCGCGGGCAGCGCGTCTTCGAGCATCGGGGTGAGCACCGGGCACGCCGGGAGGTCCACCACGGCGTGTGACGCGCGCTCGAAGAATCCCAGGCGCACCGCCGCGCCGTCGCGCGACCACTGCAGCCGGGCGCGCACCCTCCAGCGGTCCCGCGTGGGCGCGGGGAGGTACCGCACCGCGACGTCACCGAGGCTGCGCTTCAACGCGCGCCGCACGAGGTCCTCGCGGGTCGCGCCCTGCAGCGCGGCCGACGCGTGTCGCACGGTGCACCCGCCGCAGGTGCCGAAGACCGCGCACCCGGGCGCCACCCGCTCGGCGGAGTCCGAGAGGCGCTCGTGGGTCCAGCCCCGCCCGTCGGAGCGCGAGCGCACGCGCTCCCCCGGGAGCAGGTCGGGCAGGCGCACCAGCCCGTGGCCGCTCTCGATGACGCCCTCGCCCTTCTCCGAGAGCCACCGCGCGACGGTCTCGCGCTCGCTCATTGGAACCGCTGCGCGGGTCGACCCGACGCGAAATAGAACCGAAACGAGCCCTCAAGCTCCGCGCGGCCGTTCTCGACGGGCGCGGGCTCTCGGGGGGCGTTCACCGCGCCGGGCTGCGGCGCGAGGAGGTCGGTGCGGGGGTTGGGGTCACGCATGGCGAGGGAGAACTCCGTGACCTCGGTGAGGCGCGCGGGCGCGTCGGCCACCGGCGAGCCGCGATAGATCGAGGAGAACTGCACGTAGCCCGCGTAGGCCTCGACCGCGCCGTTGGCCGAAGGGCGGGTGATGCTGACGCGGCCGCAGCGCTTGGTCAGCCGCAGCGTGGCCTGCACAGGCTGGTCGGGCCCCACGGGGATGCGCTGGTTCAGACGCTCGGCAACATAACGTGTGTCGTTCACGCGGAAGGTGAGCTCGTCGGAGAACTCCCCGAGGTTGCCGCCCTCGCCGATGCGGATCGTGAGGCTCCCGGCGTACCACTCGCCCCCGAAGAACTCCGCGCGGAAGTTGAACGCGCGGTCGTCGACCTCGCACACGGGCAGACGGAGCTCGCCGCGAATGGTCCCCTCGCCCTCGCCCACGCTGCACGCGAGCGACGACGCGATGCCGAGCAGCAGCGCGCCGAGGTTTCGTCGCGCGGACCGGGTGCTGGTGCGCATGCAGGCAGCATACCCCCCGGGGGTCACGAAAGTCCCTCGTCGATCCAGCCGCCGCCGACGACGCGCTCGCCGTCGTAGAGCACCGCGGCCTGCCCCGGCGCCACGCCCCGCTGCGGCGCCTCGAAGCGCAGCGTGGCCGCGTCGCCCGAAGCCTCAACCTCGGCGAAGACCCCCGCGTGGCGATACCGCAGCCGCGCGGTCACCCGCGTGGGCGGGGAGGAGGTGAGCCAGCGAAAGCCCTTGAGCCTCGCGCCCGCGGCGCGCGACTGCGCGTCGTCCCCCACGACCACCGCACCGCGCTCGGGCACGATGCGCAGCACGTAGCGCGGCGCCCCCCCCGCGCCGACGCCGCGTCGCTGCCCCACGGTGAAGGCGTGCACCCCGTCGTGCTTGCCGAGGACCCGACCGTCGACATCCTCCAGCGTGCCCGGCGCGGTCGGCACGCGCTGCGCGATGAAGTCAGCGTAGGAGCCGCCTTCCAGGAAGCACAGGTCGGTGGAGTCGGGCTTCTCGGCGTTGCACAGCCCGATCTCCGCCGCGAGCGCCCGGACCTCGGGCTTGGTCAGCGCGCCCAGCGGCAGCAGCGTGCGCGCGAGGGCCTCGCGGGGCGCGGCCCAGAGGAAGTAGCTCTGGTCCTTGGCGGCGTCGACCGCCGTGGCGAGCGAGAGCTCTGGCGCCGCGGTGAGTCGCGCGTAGTGCCCTGAGGCGATGTGCGACGCGCCCAGGGCGTCGGCAATGTCGGCGAGGGGGCCGAGCTTCACCGACTCGTTGCAGCGCACGCACGGGCTCGGCGTACGACCCGCGGCGTAGTCGTCCACGAAGCGGTCGACCACCGCCTCGCGAAACAGCGCGCGACGGTCGAAGGTGTAGTGCGCGATGTCGAGGCGCGCGCAGACGCGGGCGGCGTCGTACTGGTCCTCGGGCGCGCAGCAGCGACCCTCGTGGCCCTCGCGCACGTAGTCCCAGAGGTGCAGCGTCACCCCGATGACCTCCCAGCCATCGCGCTGCAGCAACGCCGCCGCCACCGACGAGTCAACGCCGCCGCTCATCCCCACAACCACGCGCTTCATGCCCGAAACTCCAGGGCTCTCTGGCCCACACCGCAGGCAACCCGCAAGGTCTCCCGAACCGCCCGCCACGTGCTGAGCGGATGTCCAGAAACCCCCTCCGCCCTTCGCTTCAAGCGAAAGCCGGACGCGGGCCGGCGCGAACGAGCGATGGATGTGATTTCAGGCAGATCGAGGGGCAGCATGGAGGGGTCGCGGGAGCTCTGGGTGATTTCTTCAGACGTCACGTGAGCGATGGGGTGGGTTGCGCCCTTCGCCTTCACGAGCAAGAGGCAGGTGCCCGAACAGGGAGGAGAATTCAGGTGTGCAGGGAGGGGAAGCCGAGCACCGCGGTGGCCACGACCTCGACCGCCGCGGGCCAGTACCGCAGCAGGCTCACGGCCGCCACGCCGAGGATGACCGCGAGGAGGTCCATGGGAATGCGGACGCGAGGCGGTGCCACTGGCGGCGCCTCGAAGACGGGAGCGCGGTAGGGAGACGCGGGCGGTCGTCGGCGATCCATCAGTTCATGAAGAGATAGACCCTCTGCCCGCAAAGGTCACGTCGCCCGCGCCCGCCACGCGGCGATGGCCTGCGAGAGCCCCTCCCGCAGCGAGACGGCAGCCTCGAAGCCGAGCTGCTCGCGCAGCGCGTCGACCCGCGCGCGGCTGTGCCGGATGTCGCCCGCGCGCTCCGGCGCATGGCGGATCTCGCTGCGGCTCCCGGTGATCTCGACGATCACCTCTGCGAGCGCGCGGACCGTGGTGACCCCACCGTTGCCGACGTTGAAGACCTCGCCCCGGCCGGCCTTCGGCGAGGTCGCCGCGAGCATGTTGGCCGCGCACACGTCTTCGACGAACACGAAGTCTCGCGTCTGCTCGCCGTCGCCGAAGATGGTGATGGGTTCGCCCCGCAGCGCGCGGTCGATGAAGATGGGGACGGCGGCGGCGTAGACGCTCCGCGGGTCTTGCCGCGGGCCGAAGACGTTGAAGTACCGCAGGCTCACGGTGGGCAGGCCGAAGGCCTCGGCGTA